>NZ_JBANDI010000007.1:0-125315 GCF_039123485.1 Flavobacterium sp. PL12 | reverse complement strand
TGCTTATAAATCATTCGAAAACCTCAAAGAAAAATTAAATTTTGTCCTGACTAATTTTGGAACAAAATACGACATTAAATTTTAACCATTACTTAGTACTTTAAAAATTACAAATAATGAATTTAATTCCATTATATTGTTTTATTTATAAGCTCTTCCAGTATTTGGGAAGTTCTTCAGGTATTGTCATTTTTGCTACGCCTATACGATTATCTGCCATTCCGTAGTAAACGTCGATACGCTCTGGCTGACCAATATCGTCCCTTCTATCAGTTCCTGTTGGGAAAACTACGTTACCCACTATTCCAATTGTTTCATCATCTAATTCGGGCACCAATATCGGCTCTGGCGAACGGTAAATTATTTCCTGAGGTGAGTTCTCAGCTAAAACCATAACGCCAGCAGAATAAGTATATCGAGGCCGTTCGTCAGTACATCCACTATGTTTTCTAACACCGTGATAAATCATTAACCAACCGTGTTTCGTTAAAATAGGAGGTGCACCAGCGCCAATTTTTAAATTTTCCCAGGGATACATGGGTTGCGCTAAACAATAATGAGAAGTAAATTGGGCATGTTCTAGACAAGTTTGTTGGCCCTCTTTCAAATTAAAATAGGAAATCCATATGCTTTCTCTGTGCTGATCTATCGGTCGATTATCGTCAAGTTTAACAGTTTTTTCAGGAATAGTTTCTGGGAAAAGCGGACGGTGTAGCATCGCAATAGAGGTGTGATTGTGTGGGCTGGGAAGATCCGTCGGGAAAAAACTAGCATCTTTATCATCTACATTATTAAAATCGAGAGGCTTATATAAACTAAAGCAAACCAACCCTAATCGTTCCCAACTCAAAAGATCTTTTGACTTAGCCATTGCAATTCGGGGTCCTTGTGGTCCATAAGCAGTGTACGTCATTATGTAATTTTCAACAGATTTTACATACGTTATTCTTGGGTCTTCACATCCGCCACCGCCATCAGGACGTTTCTCATAATCCATCTCCGGTTCTAATGCAATTCCTAAACGTTCAACTTTAAATGGATCGCCATCAGCATTAAATTTTACTTTAGCTATTCCTATCCTAGAGTAATTATCCTTCGCAACTAATCTTGGAAAAATATATAATTCACCGTCTGGGCCACGAGTTACAGCCGGATTTAAAACACCTTCTACTTCATATTCATTTCCTTCTTCGGGTTCCATAATGGTACAAATGCGGTTAAGTTTAAATGGGATCATTGTATTTTGAGTTTTTATATAGTTATAGTTGAACAAGCAATAATTGTTTCTATTATTCTTTTTGTTTCTTCTGGATCTCTTACTTGGATGCATTTGACACCAGTTATTCTCGCGGGATAATCATTTCCTCCTTCAAATAATGCATCACCAATAAATAGCATCTCATTAATATCTATTTTTAAAATTTCTTTAAGTTTTGCAATTCCATATGCTTTATCAATTCCTGGTTTAGTAATATCTATCGAAGTTGTTCCTCCCATTCCTATTGAAAAATCTTTTAATAATTTTTGAAGAGGCAGCACTATTTTCTTGCGCTTTTCAAAATCGCTATCCCACTCTTTTTTTTCTTCAAGAGGTGCTTCCTGCCCCAAAGCAGAAAAAGTGATTTGGCTACCGCGATCTTCAATTTGGTTTCCCCAAGTTTTTTTTATCTCAATACCTGAGTTTTTGATTGCAGCGTTGAGGTTTAAAAGAATTTCTTTTCGCTCATCATCAGAGAATTGCTCTTCGTACAGTTTTATCCATTTCGTATCATATTGATAAAATTTAGTTCCACAAGTCGGAAGTATCGAAAGTTTTGAAAGTAGTGACTTTATTGGTAATTGATCTAAAACCTGTTTTTCAAATTGTGGCCAATCTCCACCAGATATAATAGCTACTTGAGATACTTCAATCAGTTCTTGAAAAAGGATTGCCATTTCTTTATCAATAGCAGATTTACTTTTTGCGAGTGTACCGTCTAAGTCAAATATTATTAATTTTTTCATTATAAAATCTTTCTAATTGGTGAGCAGTGGAATAGGGCCTTTTAAATAAACTTTTTATCGGGAATCGCAATTTGGAACAATGTTATATCAGCTTCAGGATGAAGTTTCAATTGACCGATAATCGCTGGAATCAACATAACTTCTCCTTTAGCAATATGATATTCCTGATCGTTATAATTCAGACTTCCTTTCCCGTCAATACAAACCAGTACGGCTGGCTCATCTTTAAAGCCAACGGTAAAAGCCTCTCTATTTTTTATTCTCCAAAGTTTAAAATGATCATTGTCAAAAAGTATTTCAGCATTTTTAATAGCTGAATCTACCACTGGAATTACTGGTTCAACTTCACCTTGTTTAAAATCTATGCTTTTCATCGCATTTTCTACCTGAAGCTCTCGTGGCTTTCCAGTTTTTGCATCAATACGATCCCAATCGTACAATCGGAAGGTTGTATCGCTGTTTTCTTGAACTTCAAAAACTACAGTTCCACCAAGAGTATGAAAAGTTCCTGAATGTATGAAGATTGCATCTTCTTTTTTAGGACTAAAACTGTGCAGTCGGTTTGCAACAGTTTTATCTTTAATAGATTCTAGTAAATTTTCTTTAGTGGTATCTTCTTTCAATCCCGCATAAATAATACTATCGTCCGTAGTTTCAAGTACGATCCAAGCTTCTGTTTTGCCTGTATCGCCGTCTGGTAATAAGTCTTTCTGATTATCAGAAGGATGCACCTGCACAGACAATACTTCTTTACAATCTAGATATTTAAGTAGTAATGGAAAACGATCATAATCTAATCCATTCTTGCCCATTATTTCATATCGATACTCTTCCATTAAAGTTGTGATGGTAATATCTTTTAAATCACCTTCTAGTACTTGGCTTGAATGGTCTTTACGGTCGCTTAATATCCAAGCTTCACCTATGGGTTCATCGGCAGGTAAGGGTTTTGATAATAAATTTTCTAATTTCCGACCTCCCCAAAGTCGGTACTGATATATGGGATCAAATTTTAAAGGATAAATTGGAATTTTCATTTTGCTGTTTTTAAGAGTTCTAGTAGCAGCACTTTTTTTTAAAATAGATATGGATTTTCAGGCTATCATTTTTGTAACTGTAGAATTTCGTCACTTGAAAATGGATGTCTAAAAAAATGCTCCTTAAACTCAAATTTACGAAAAATATAACCAGGTAAATTATAAGGCCGCTGATATGTAACGAATTGAAGTAATTGTATAAAGAATTTTATTTGTTCATTTATAAAAGATGGAATAAGATTTAATAAATAATAAGAGTTGAAATAGTTGAAAGTAAAATCTATTTAATATTTGATCTATAATTGGACGTAGACATCAAAATATCTTTTAGCAACTTTTTTTAAAGTTTTTTTTCTCACTATAACTTATCTTTTTTTTAATTTTTAAAAAATTAAATATGTGTATTGTATAAGCTTATGCATTAACTATATAACACTTTCTATATATGAAATCGTTATTTTTACAAAGAAGGATGCTTCTTAAATGTCGCGGTTTAATTAAGCCGCTAAAATGAGAATTGCATCAAAACTTTAAAATTAACTGATTTTATATTTCATAAGGAGTTAATTACTTAATAATTTTTAAATACAAAAGTATGTCTACTGAAAAAGCGTTGAACGAAAAGATTTTAAAAATAACTGAAAAAATTAGAGAAAATTATCCGGAGCTATTGAAGCACTTGAATGAACTCACAGAAACGATTCCAGCTAAAGAAGATCCAGAAATAAATTTAGGTAAATACTACGATTCACTAGTGAATTTAGTAAAGAAATATGAGGAAAGCCATACTGAAAAAGTGCTTGAATCGGTTAAGGTAAGTGGTGCGACTAGTGCAAATTCGGATTTAATTGAAGAAGTAAATAGCATGTCACTATCTTATAATTATGCTGGTGAAGGAGTTGTTCCAATCCTATTCCTACACGGATTTCCGTTTGATAAATCGATGTGGAAAGAGCAAATAGACAGTTTGAAAGATTCGTTCTGTACGATAGCAATCGATATTCGAGGATTTGGAAAATCAACAGATGAAGAAACAGACTTAAGTATTGATTTATTCACGGATGACTTAGTGGCATTTATGGATAGAAGGAATATTGAAAAAGCAATTGTTTGCGGATTGTCAATGGGAGGTTATATTGCTTTGAATGCTGTTAAAAGATTTCCAGAGCGTTTTGAGGCTTTAATTTTAGCCGATACGCAATGTATAGCTGATAGCGCTGAAGCGAAAGAAAAACGTATGAAAACAGTTCAAGAGATCAAGCAGAATGGAGCAACTGAGTTTAATGAGAAATTTATAAAAAGCGTATTTCACCCCGATTCATTACAAAATAAAACTGAAGTTGTAGACCGTTTGCGCGAAGTAGTCTTTGCTAATTCAACTAGAATAATTACTGCTGGTTTAACTGCTTTAGCGGAACGCCCAGACAGTTGTTCCTCTTTAAGAACTATAACGATTCCAACACTAATTATTTGTGGTGCACAAGATGAATTAACACCTGTTGCGCAGTCTCAATTTATGCATGAAAATATTAAAAGTTCTGTTCTACAAGTTATTCAAAGTGCAGGACACGTTTCCAACTTGGAACAACCAGAAGAATTTAATAAGTATTTGCATGAGTTCTTAAATAAGGTAAAAGATAATGTAGTTATTTAGATTACTTCGATTGTCTCTTTATAAAAAACCCAACTATTTAAAATTTAAATAGTTGGGTTTTGCTTTTTGAATTGCACTTGATTTACTGATAATTAGTTTTAAATAAAACAATCTTTAGAATGAACTGGAAATTCGTGTTATTTTTATTTTTTGCTTAACGTCGAAATTTAAAGAGAAGTAAAACATGATTAAAACCTTTCTTATTTTAGTATAAAAAAAAAGAGGCATTTTAGCCTCTTGTGATCTCTCTACTCATTTTACGATAACTCCATAGTGTTGGCGGCATTTAATCGTTTCCAGCTTTTCCGCCGTGGAGGATTCAAGCGCGGGTTCATTGTTGGCTTTTCAAGTCCAACTAACCCTTAGCTGTTGTGCGTAGTTATATTACGACAAATAAAGTTCATTTTTTTCCAAATCACTCCATTTATCAGCAGGCAAAAGACTACAATCATTTTTAAATTTAATTACGTCTTTTATAAATTGTTCATTTTCTTTACAAAAGCTTTTCCACTTGTCATAATATGTATTTCTAATGCAAAATTTTATAAATTTTCGCGGAGTGAGTATTATTGATGTAGGTATTCTTACATTTTCATTGGGCCCGACATGTATATGGGAATACGAATGAATTAGAGGAAAGTATCCAGCTGGCGCACAATCATATCTAAAATAGTTTGAAACAGAGTTAAGTAGTTGTTCGTTAAGAAATTGTTCATAATCATTTTCGTCAACTAATTCATCTAGCGAAAAATGCTCACTCATTTCTATCAATTCATCTGGCATATAAATCGCTTGAAGATATTCTTCTTTTGAAACAAAATTGTATGGATTTTGAATGAAAGCATATCTTAAATCTTCACCATCCATTTGAAATTGAACAATTGAGTCATCTTGTAGTAAATAGTCATAATCTTGATAGTCAATCGCACATTTGTAAGTTTCTACCAGATTGTTTTTTTTGCTAATTTTCAGAAATTCAGATGAATATATTCCGTTTCCTTTCTGACCTTTAGATTTATATAATCCAAAATCTAGATAGATAAGTATGGAAAGCTAATACATTATTTTATTTCAAATATATAAAATAATTTCTTACAAATTTACTTTCACACAATTATACCATAATAAAAATATTGCTAGGTGTATAAATAAAAAACGGCATTTAAAACAAATTTTAAATGCCGTTTTTAATTATCAAAAAAATAAAATTTAAATTATCTCTTCTGCAAATTCTTTAATTTTTCCCGTTCCATTTTCAGTTAAATGTTTGATAAAAGCACTTCCTATAATGGCGCCTTTAGCATATTGTGTGGCTTGGTTAAAGGTTTCTTTATCACTAATTCCAAATCCAATTACTTGTGGGTTGTTCAAGTTCATGTCAGCTATGCGTTTAAAATAATCAGCTTGTTCCGCACCAAAACCTGTTTGAGATCCTGTTACACTTGCTGAACTTACCATATAAATAAATCCATCAGAAACGCTATCAATAAAGTTAATGCGCTCTACAGAAGTTTGTGGCGTAATGAGAAATATATTTTTTAATCCGTACTTTTCAAAAGTTGCTTTGTATTCATCAGCATAAACGTCTACGGGAAGATCAGGAATGATTAATCCGTCTATACCAACTTCTGCACATTTCTGGCAAAAATTTTCAATTCCGTATTGTAACATCGGATTGAAATATCCCATAATTACTAAAGGAATGGAAACTGTTTTTCGGATGTCTTTTAATTGGTCAAATAAAACCTGAGTGGTCATTCCGTTATGGAGCGCTTGTGTTGAACTGGCTTGAATCGTGGGTCCATCTGCTAAAGGATCACTGAAAGGCAAACCAATTTCGATCATATCGACACCATTTTTTTCTAAATCTTGAATGATTTGGACAGTATCGTTTAAATTAGGATATCCAGCAGAGAAATAGATGGAAAATATCTTTTTGGCTTCTTGTAATTTTTTATTTATTCTGTTCATTTTATATTTTTTTCTGCTCTTTGACCAATTTTTGCATTAGTAGGTTTTAAAGAGAATTTATTTGTTTAAAATAATCAAGTTTTTGAAAACTATTTAAGTTGTTTTATGGGGTTTGCGTAAGGGATTGCAGTGTAAATCCTTTTCCTTTTTTACTTAAAAAAGGAAAAGATTGCAACGGAAAGCCCGCCCGACGCTGTAACGCTAGTGAAAGCGGGGAAACGCCCAAAAAAGACTTTTATAATTTAAAATAATCGATATAAGTATTCAAATCTTTGTCGCCACGGCCCGAAAGATTGATCACTACGATGTCCTCAGGTTTAAATTTCATTTCGTCAAGAATAGCAAAGGCATGCGCGCTTTCTATAGCGGGAATTAATCCTTCCATTTTAGACAATTTGATTCCCCATTGCATGGCTTGATCATCAGTAATAGACACAAATTGTGCTCTTCCTGTAGCGAACAAATGCGCGTGCATAGGACCAACTCCTGGATAATCCAATCCCGCAGAAATAGAGTAAGGTTCTGTGATTTGTCCATCAGTAGTTTGCATCAACAATGTTTTACTACCGTGTATAACTCCTACTTTTCCTAAGGCTGATGTAGCAGCACTTTCGCCAGAATGAACGCCTAAACCAGCAGCTTCGACAGCAATTATATTTACGTCTTCATTATCAAGAAAGTGGTAATAGGTTCCGGCAGCATTGCTACCACCACCAACACAAGCAACCACATAATCCGGGTTTTCGCGGCCTTCTTTTTCTAATAATTGTTCTTTGATTTCTTTAGAAATTACACTTTGAAAACGCGCCACCATGTCTGGATAAGGATGCGGTCCCACAACGGAGCCAATAATATAGTACGTATCAACGGGATTATTAATCCAATCGCGAATGGCTTCATTAGTAGCATCTTTTAAAGTTTTAGATCCTGACATTGCCGGACGAACCTCGGCGCCCAACATTTTCATACGTGCTACATTTGGCGCTTGACGCTTAATGTCGACTTCCCCCATGTACACAATGCATTCTAATCCCATAAGCGCGCAAACAGTAGCGGTTGCAACACCGTGTTGTCCTGCACCGGTTTCAGCAATGATTCTGGTTTTACCTAATCGTTTTGCTAATAGGATTTGGCCAATGGTATTATTGACTTTGTGCGCTCCCGTGTGACACAAATCTTCTCTTTTTAGATAGATTTTAGTGTTGTATTCTTCCGATAGACGTTTTGCAAAATAAAGTGGAGTTGGTCGTCCAACATATTCTTTTAGCAAAGCATCAAATTCAGCTTGGAATTCAGGTTCGGCTGTTATTTTTAAATAGTTTTGGCGTAATTCTTCGACATTTGGGTACAACATTTCAGGAATGAAGGCGCCTCCAAATTCTCCGTAATAGCCTTTTTCGTTTACGTGGTATGACATGATTTTTTCTTTTTATTGTTCTATATTTGAGATACGAATGATCGCATCTTTACATAATTCTACATTCTTTAATCCGGGTTCTAGTTCAAATTTGCTATTGACGTCAATGGCATGAATAGGTAAATTTGTTTTCAATATTTCTTGTACACTTTCTAATTCGTCAATTCCTATTCCACCACTTAAAAAAAATGGTTTAGTAGAGGGGTATTTTTCCAATACTTTCCAATCGAATGTTGTTCCGTTTCCTCCCGGTAATTTTCCTATAGTGTCAAAAAGGAAATAATCACAAACGGTTTCGAATGGTTTTAAAAGTTCGAAATCAAAACTATCTGCAACTGAAAACACTTTTATTATTTCGATTTCAGTGTGCATTCTATTTTTCAAATCAGAACAAAATGAAACAGACTCTGAACCGTGTAACTGAAGGGCTTGTAAATCATGTTTTTTGGCTTTCGCCAAAATTTCGTCTATAGTTTCATTCACAAAAACGCCAGTTTTCTTAATAGATTTGGGTAGAACTGGAATGATACCATCAAAATACCGACTTGATTTTTCCCAAAAAATAAATCCCATGTAATCGGGTAGAAGCGATGCTACTTCGAGTATATTTTCAGGATATTTCATGCCGCAGATTTTAATGCCCACGCCAGCCCTCCCCGAGGGGGAGGGAGCCGAAGTATCTTGATGTTTTGTATTACTTTTCATTTTTAATTTGAAAGAAAGTGCAACAGATTAAATCTGTATTTATTTTTTATCTAAGTTTTTAATAAATTCCGTAGCAGCTTTTCCTGCGTTATCCGTTTTCATAAAGTTTTCTCCTATCAAGAAACCTTTATAACCAAAAGGTTTTAATTCATTAATCGCTTCAATTGACGAAATACCACTTTCAGAAATTTTAACGAAATCATCTGGAATTTGAGAAGCAAGCTGTTTACTGAAATCTAAACTTACCTCGAATGTTTTTAGGTTTCTATTATTAACTCCAATCATGTCTAATGTTGGCATAATCGATTTTTCTAATTCTTCTTGATTATGCACTTCTAGTAAAACTTCAAGATTTAAACTTTTTGCAAATTCAGATAAAGATTTTATTTCTTCACGAGTTAAAACTGCAGCAATTAGTAAAATTAAATCGGCTCCGTGTGCTTTTGCTTCTAGTATTTGATATTCGTCAACGATGAATTCTTTTCGCAAAAGTGGAATATTTACTGAGGCTCTAGCCAAAAGTAAATCATCTAACGAGCCACCAAAATATTTTCCATCAGTTAAAACTGAAATTCCGCAAGCACCAGCTTCTTCATATCCTTTGACCACTTCTTCGACCGTAAAACTATAATTGATTTCTGCCTTAGAAGGAGAGCGACGTTTGTGCTCCGCAATAATTCCTGATGTGCTATTTTTTAAACTTTTACTCAAAGAAATAGTCTTTTTTTCAAAGAAAATAGATGCTTCCAATAGAGTAATTGGAATGATTGATTTCTTGAGAATGACTTCCCTTTTTTTGTCGATAATTATTTTGTCAAGTATATTCATATTTGTTTTTACTGCTAAGGAATTCTTTTAATCTTTCTTTTGCCACTAAGGCGCAAAGACACTAATTTTTTATTCTGTGTAATCTGTGTTCAAATTTTTATCCTGCAAGCACTCAGCTTCTTAATTTGTATTTATCTACTCAATTCTTGTAATTTCTTCAAAGATAAAAGTCCTTTTCCAGACAGTAAACTCTCTTTTGCTATTTGAAATCCTTCTAAAGGAGTACATTTTGTCACCGTTGCAATTGCCATTCCTGCATTGGCACAAACCACGTTATTTTGTGCTTCAGTTCCTTTTCCAGATATGATATTAATAAACATTTGCGCAGATTCATCAATAGTAGTTCCGCCTTCTATCTGGCTTTGCGTCAAAAGTGAAACACCAAAATCCTCTGGATTCAGCATACCTTCTCGATTGCTAGTAATCATCTTTGTTGGTGCAGTAAGTGAAACCTCATCATAACCATCAAGCGAATGTAAAATGGTAAAATTTGTGTTTGTGTTTTGGTACAAATACGCATACATTCTTGCCAATTCTAAATTGAAAACGCCTACTAATTGGTTTTGAGGAAAGGATGGATTTACCATTGGACCAACCATATTGAAAAAGGTTTTTACCGCCAATTCTTTTCTAATCGGACCTACATTTTTCATCGCGGGATGGAATAAAGGAGCGTGTAAAATTGCAATTCCAGCTTGATCAATACTGCGCTCTAAAAAGTCCGATTCATTACTGAATTTGATTCCTAATTTTTCCATTACATTACTGGATCCTGAAATCGAAGAGAGACCGTAATTACCATGTTTAGCGACTTTGATTCCTGCTCCTGCAGCAACAAAAGACGCTAAAGTAGATATGTTAAAGGTGTCTTTTCCGTCTCCACCCGTTCCACATAAATCCACGGTATTGTATGCTGATAAATCAATTCTAATACACAAATCTAATAAAGCCTCACGAAATCCAGAGAGTTCGTCGATGCTAACGCTTCTCATCATATAAACAGTCAAGAATGAAGCAATCTGGCTGGTATTGTAACTTCCGTTGGAAATATTAACTAATACATTCTTAGCTTCTTCCTTTGAAAGTGTCTCGTGATTAATTAATCTATTTAATATATTTTTCATTTTATTTTTTTGTAGAAGCTTTGATTATTTGATATTAGTTCCGATAGGCTTCAGTTTTTATTCTCTTTTGTATTGTCTTAATCTAGGATTTCACCCAGTTTTCCAATATTTTTTTACCATTAGGTGTTAAAACACTTTCGGGATGAAATTGAACACCACGCACATCATACGTTTTGTGACGCAAAGACATAACTTGACCGTTTTCGTCGAAAGAAGTTGCTTCAAGAGAATCTGGTAAGTCAGTGTTTACTACCCAAGAATGATATCGACCAACTTCAAATTCGTTTCCTAATCCTTCAAATAAAAGTTCATCATCTACAACGGTTTTTACCATAGTCGCCACACCGTGGTAAACAGTATCTAAGTTAGAAAGCGTTCCACCAAAGACTTCTCCAATTGCTTGTTGTCCTAAACAAACTCCAAAAATACTTTTTGTCGATGCGTACGTTCTAATTACTTCTTTGAGTAATCCTGCTTCGTCTGGAATTCCAGGACCGGGGGATAGTAGGATTTTATCAAAAGCTGCTATTTCTTCAATATCAAATTCATCATTTCTATAAACAGTTACTTCACAATCTAAATCCTCTAGATAATGCACTAAATTGTAAGTGAAACTATCGTAATTGTCTATGACTAATATTTTTCCCCTAGCCCCCGAAGGAAGAACTGTTGGAGTAGTTGTATTTTTATTTTCCATTTTAAATTTTTTAGTCTCGTCTCCCTCACTTTCGGGGAGGGATGGGTAGGGATTTATATTGTTTCTGCTAAATCTAAAGCTGCATTCAAAGCTCTTAACTTATTGTACACTTCTTGCATTTCACTTTCTTCATCAGAACTTGCTACTATTCCAGCACCAGCTTGCGAATGCAATTGATGATTTTTACTAAGGAAAGTTCGTATCATAATGGCGTGATTAAAATTACCTTCAAAATCCATAAATCCAATTGCACCTCCATAAAAATTACGATTTGTTTTTTCGTATTCTTCGATTAATTGCATGGCACGATGTTTAGGTGCGCCACTCAATGTTCCTGCTGGAAAAGTATCGGCAACAACTTGCATTGTGGTGGCTTTTTCATGTAAATGACCAGTTACTTTTGAAACTAAATGAATTACATGTGAGAAAAATTGAACTTCTCTATATTTCTCAACATTTACATCATGACCGTTGCGGCTCAAATCATTTCTGGCCAAATCAACCAGCATGACATGTTCGCTATTTTCTTTTTTATCTTCTGATAATTGCTTAGCAAGAACAGCATCTTGCTCGTCATCACCTGTTCTTTTGAAAGTTCCTGCAATAGGATGAATTTCAGCCTTACGATCTTTTACAATAATTTGAGCTTCGGGTGAAGATCCAAATATCTTAAAATCACCGTAATCAAAGAAGAATAGGTAAGGAGATGGATTTATACTTCTTAATGCGCGATACACATTGAATTCATCTCCTTTAAATCCTTGGGTGAATCTTCTTGATAAAACTAATTGAAAAACGTCTCCTCTGAAACAGTGCTTTTTGGCCAAAGCCACATTGTGCTTAAATTCATCGTCGGTTAGATTAGAAAAACCTTCTCCTTCTTTCGAAAATTTATAAGATGCAATATTTCTAGATTGTAATAGTTGTTCAATTTCAGAAATGTTATTCTTGCCGTCTAAACTATGACAGAATATATATGCCTCATTTTTAAAATGATTGATAGCAATAATATTTTGGTAAACTGCATAATAAATATCTGGAATTGTATTGCTATTTTCTTTTTTGGCAATAGCCACTTTTTCAAAATAACGAACGGCATCGTAAGAGATGTATCCAAATAATCCATTATTTATAAACTTAAAATCATTTTTTTCTGATTTAAATTGTTGTGAAAACTCCTGAATTATTTCTGGAATATTAGTAGTAGCGTTTACCGTAATTTTCTCTGAAGTTCCATCAGGATAATTCTTAAAAATAATTTCGTTTTCTATTTTTATGGAAGCAATAGGATTGCAACAGATGTAAGAGAAACTATTATCATTTCCACGATAATCACTACTTTCGAGTAATAAACTATTTGGGAATTTATCTCTAATCTTAAGATAAACACTGACAGGCGTAATGGTGTCAGCTAGTATTTGTTTGTAATTTGTATTTAGTAAAAAAGATTTCATCTTGTTGTTATTTAAATCTGATAAGGTTTAGTTATCGCTGCTAATTAATTTGAATTTAAAACAAAAAAAAGGCCTGTCGTGATGACAAGCCTTTTATATTTATAGTTTTAAATAATACTATAGGAGCTTAGTTCACGACGACTGACGTAAATTGTTCCACCACCAAGTATTGTTTAAAATTGTGTTCATGTTTTTTATTGTTGCAACAAATGTATAAATGTAATTTGGTTTTTCAAAAGCATTTAGCGTTAAAATATTTTTAATTTTTAATTATTTTGTTAAATAAAAAATTTAAAGTGTTCACTAATAACCATAAATCCTATTTAGTACTTAAGCAATTATGTAAATTTAGAATTTTAAAGAAACTGCTAAATCAAAATTATCACTGATTGCTTTATCTCCTAAATTGTCAAAGAAACTTCCTGAACCATATTTAATGTCATATTTAGTTCTGTCAATTTTTACATTAGCAACAGCTGTATTCGATGTTGTTGCAAGATCAAATGTAACTGGCTTAGTAATGTTTTTGATTGTTAAATCAGCAGTTACAGTATATAAATTTGACGCTTTGTTTACTACATTTTTGAACATTAAAGAAGCAGTAGCAAATTTGTCAGTACCAAAAAAGTCATCTGCTTTCAGGTGTCCTTCTAACTTTTCTTTTCCTTGTCCTGCTTTCAAATCCGTTACGACCATTGAATTCATATCAACATTAAATGTACCACCTACTAATGCTTTTCCTTTGTAAACTAAAGTACCATCTTTAAGATTAACAGTTCCTTCATGCTGTCCTGTTACTTTTTTTCCAGTCCAATTAATTGAACTTTTTGAAGCATCTACTTTTTTAGTTTGCGCTGTTACCGACATAGTTGATAAAACTACTACGACTAATGCTAATGCGATCGATTTAAAATTTTTCATTCTTTTGAGTGTTTAAATTTAAGATTAATAATTATAGTGTGATAAATAATTCTTCATTTGACTTTCTAACTTTTGCAAAATGCTGCGTCGCATCTTCTATATGTCGGTATCCAAGTGTTGCCAATAAAGTTGCATTGTAACCTAATTTGTCTAAACCAGTGATTTCATTGACTTGCTCTGCTTTAAAACCTTCCATAGGAGTGACATCAATTTTTAGTTCAGCTGCAGCATTTAAAAGATTACCAAGTGCTAAATACGTTTGTTTTGCTGACCAGTTATTTCGTTCCTCTTGAGTAAAAGCCGCAATAGTACCTTTCATAAAATTCATATAACCAGACATACTTTCCATTGTAACGTTTCTAGTTTCACTTACGTTTTTAAAATAGCTATCGATGCCTTCTGGACCAAAATTAACGTCGTTTGCAAATATCATAAGATGCGATGCTTCAACGATCTGTGACTGTCCCCACGCTGCTTGCTGCAATGAAGTTCTTAAATCAGGATTTTCAACAATTATAATTTTGTATGGTTGTAAACCATATGAAGAGGTGCTCAAGCGGACTGCTTCTTTTAAGATGTCGATATCTTGCGATTCTATTTTCTTGCTGCTATCAAATTTTTTAGTAGCGTATCTCCAATTCTGGTTTTCTATAAAACTATTCATCTAGTACCTATTCTTTATTGATTTCTATATTTCTCTAACAAATGGTTTAATTGGGTAATTTCTTGTTCGCTGAGATTTTGTGATAATGTCGCTTCATGGTTAATAACTCTAGGATCCAGTTCTGCTAAAACGTCTAATCCTTTCTGAGTAATAAGAACTTCTATTTTTCTTCTGTTTTCAGAGCAAACTTTGCGAGTAACTAAATCCTTTAAAAGAAGTTTATCAACTAATCTAGTTGTATTACTTGTTTTTGCAACCATTCTATCTTGAATCATTGACATATTTGCTGGGTTTCCTTTTTGGCCTCTTAAAATACGAAGTACATTATATTGCTCGCCAGAGATGTCAAAAGGTTTTAAAACCAAATTAAAATTCTCTGCGATCATGCTTTGTGTGTATAATATGTTCAGGATAATTTTTTTCGAATTATCCATTGGTAACGTTGATTTTAATATATCTTCAATTTTCATATTTGGCTATACGTCATTTGTTGGTACAAATGTAACACTTTTTTTATTTGTATATACAAATGTATTTATTTTTTTGTAGATTTATTTCTACAGTCCTGCTAAATAGAAGTTTTACTTACTAAATGACGATTTAAATGTTCACTTATTACTACCTCCTTATTGCAAGAACTACGCCGAATTTTCCTAATGAATGAATTAGAACATCTCATTAAATGGAGATAAAGAAACTTATTGCTATTTAATAATCTAAAGCTTTGATTATTTTCCAAATCTTTGTTTGTGCTTTTTTTGAAAAGGCCATGTGATTATTAATTTTTTCACTTTTTTATATCTAAAATATTTTAATATATTTAACTTTTAATAGAATTTGAGCCAAATGAATACAGACAAACCTTCTTACGAAGACTTGATAAACATAATAAAAGACAAAGATTTTGAGATTAGTCGATTATTAAGAAAGGGACAGTCAATATGTAATTTTGATTTCTACCAAACGGGATCAAAAGATTTAGTCTGTATAGCAGGTTTTGAAGGTTTTTTTACAGAAGTAAATCCTGCATTTGCTAAGCTGCTGGGATACTCAGAGGAAGAATTGCTTTCTACTCCAATTACAGAATTTGTGCATCCAGAAGATATAGACAAAACCAGGGATGAAGCTTTTGTATTGACAAATTATCAGTCATCAGTCTGTTTTGAGAATCGATATATTAAAAAAAGTAGAGAAATCGTCATCATTCAATGGACCATTACTTTATCGCCTGATAAAAAAACTATTTACGGTATAGGACGAGATATTTCGGAGATTAGAAAAAATCAGGAAAAATCAATATTTAGTGAAAATTTATTAAACGATGCTCAAAAAATTGCCAAACTAGGTAGTTGGGAATTTGATTTGAAATATAAAAAAATGATTTGGTCAAAGGAATTGTATTCCATTTTCGAAATCGAAGCAGTTCCTCATCAAAATTTATTTCAAGAATTTTTATCCGTTTTTCCAGCTAATCAAGCGGCTGTTTTCCTAAAAAATGTAGAGAATGCTATTTCAAGTAAGGAGAAATTTGAATTAGAATGTGAAGTTATTCTAGAAAATAAAAACACTAAATGGCTCTACTCAATAGCAATTCCGCTATTAGATGACAACGGAGTTGTGTGCGGATACCGCGGTACTTCGCAAGATATTACTGAAAAAGTATTGATTCAGCAAGCGATCAACGACAAAGAGGCTGCTGTCACTGATTATAAGCTTAAATTAATCGAGCAGGAAAATAGTAAAAAGTTTAAAAACTATATTGACAATGCTCCTGACGGAGTTTTTGTTATCGATAATGAAAGGAATTATTTAGAAGCTAATGAAGCCGCGGTTAAATTAACGGGCTATTCTAAGAAAGAAATTTTTAAAATGAAATTTGGTGATTTATCTTTTAAGGAAGAACTTGATCATACTTTAAACATTTTTAAAGTCCTTCTAGAAACCGGAGTAATGCGGGGCGAAATAAGACTTTGTCGAAAAGATAAGGGCGTTGTATGGTGTTTTGTAGATGCAGTTAGACTCTCTGATAAATTATTCCTTTGCTTTGTTAAAAACATTACCGAAAAGAAAAATGCTGAACTGAAATTAGAGCAAAATGAGAAGAGATTCCGCACGCTTGTGGAATATAATGATGGAATTATATGCATTTTAGATAAAGATCTTAATACTATTTTTAGAAGTAGCTCTTCCTCCCGTATAACTGGATATAATAATGATGAGTTTCAAAAAATAAGTAATATTGATTATTATCATCCTGATTATCTAGAGTATGTGAAAGAAATGATTCAGAAATCAGTTCTCAGTCCTGGTTTGCCAATAAATTTACTCTTTCAAGTTAAGCACAAAAACGGAAAATATATATGGTTACAAGGAGTTCTAAATAATAGAATTGAAGATGAAAATATAGGAGGTATAATCGCAAATCTTAAAGATGTCACTGATTCCAAAAGTGCGCATGATACGATAGTGAACGAAAAAGAAAAGTTCGCAAAGATTGCAATCACTTCTCCAGGTTTAATTTATTCTATGCGCCAAAATAGTGATGGCTCATTATGTTTTCCTTACGCTAGTAATGCTATTGAGGATATTTATGGTTTTGTACACGCTGATATCGAAAAAGACGCGACTAGACTTTTTGAATGCATACATAAAGATGATATCGAAAACGTAACTGCTAGTATAATTAAAACTAAATCAAAATTAATTCCTTTGAAATGTGAGTATCGTTACAACCATCCCGTTAAAGGATTAGTTTGGCATAACGTAAATTCTCTTCCGATCGTAGAGCCTGAAGGAACGGTTATATGTCACGGTATTGTTACTGATATTACGGATAGAATATCTGTCGAACAAAAACTATTAAAAGCCAACAGACTTTATTCTTTTATTAGTCAAATGAATCAAATGATGATTCGCACAACTAATCAAAAAGATCTTTTTAAAGAAGCGTGTAAGATTGCAGTAGATATTGGTAAATTTAAAATGGCTTGGATAGGAGCTATCGATGAGGATTCTCATAAAATATTTCCTCTAAATTTTGCTGGAGACGATAACGGTTATTTCTCTAGAATGAAAACAATCTCAATTGATGATGAACCAGTGGGCAGAGGTCCTGCGGGTCGTTGCGTTAGAGAAAATCGTTCCATTATATGTAATAATATTGAGAACGACCCTTCAATGCTTCCGTGGAAAGAAGATGCGTTACAATGTGGTTATAACTCTTCAATGTCGGTGCCAATTAAAATATCGGGAAAGATAATTGGAGCTTTCTCTTTTTATGCAAGTGAAAAACAGTTTTTTGATGAGGCAGAAATTGATTTATTAGAAGGCGCGGCAGCAGATATTGCCTTTACTTTAGAAACTTTCGAAAAAGAAATCTTGAGAAAAAGAGCTGAAGATTTAGTAATGGAAAGTGAGAAGCGTTACCACGCACTGACGGAGGTTTCGCCCGTTGGAATTTTTAGAACGGACTGTGAAGGATTCATAACTTATGTTAATCCAGCTTGGTGTAAAATTACGGGACTTTCTGCCGAAGAAGGATATGGTGAAGGGTGGATCAACGCTGTACATGAGGAAGATAAAGACGAAATATTCAATGGATGGAGAGACATATCTAATAACATTCACACATCCTATACTGAATTTCGTTTTGTTCTGCCTAGCGGTCTTACATCTTGGGTTATGGGTAAAGCTATACCAGAGCGAAACTTAAAAAATGAAATTGTTGGTTATATAGGAACAATCGTTGATATCAGTGAAAGAAAAATTGCTGAAGATGCCCTTCTAAAAGAGAAACAATTATCAGAAATGGTGATTAATAATCTTCCAGGAATCTTTTACTTGTATAATGAGGATGAAACCATTGTTAAATGGAATAAGAATTTTGAAACTGTCACAGGATATAATGAAAGTGAAATATCTAAAATGAAACCCATTGATTTTTATGATGATGATTTTAAAGATAAGATCGAAAAAAGAATAAAAAATTTATTTAAAAAGGATGCGCCAGGAATAGAGATTGAATTATTTACAAAAGATAAGCGTAAAGTACCGTTCTACATTAACTCACATTGTCTAGAATATAAAGGGAAGAAGAGATTACTAGGCATGGGACTTGACCTTAGTGATATTAAAAAGGCTGAAGAAAAATTAAAAATCGCCAATCACCGATATGAAATAATATCAGAAGCTACAAACGACGCAGTTTTTGAAGTAAATTTAATTACAGGAGAGAGTTGGAACAACAAAAAATTTATTGATCTTTTAGGTTTTGGTAGCGCCGAATTTAATGGCGTTAACAATAGTGTAATTTGGAGATCTAGGCTTCATCCAGATGATCGTGAACGTGTGATTGCTAAAATGGATCAAACATATGTTAGTTCTAATAATTTCTGGTCAGATGAATTCCGATTCCTAAAAGTAGATGGGAATTACGGTATATTCTACGACAGAGGAATTGTAACGAGGGATGAAACTGGAAAAGCGATTCGATTGAATGGCGCTATGATTGAAATCACCGAGTTGAAGAAAATACAGGAATTGCTTGTAAGTAGTGAGGAAAAATACAAAAGTCTTATTGAACAAGCTTCTGATGCCATTTTCACTAATGATGTTGTAGGCAATTTACTTGATGTGAATGAAAGTGCTTGTCTAATGTTAGGGTACACTAAAGAAGAACTTTGTTCAAAAAATATATCAGATTTATATACGAAAGAAGAATTGCTCCGAAAACCAATAATGTACAAAGAATTATTGAGTGGTGAGCAAACCATACTAGAGCGTAATATGCGTCATAAAAATGGTTCTTTAATTGCTGTTGAAATCACTGCAAAAATGATTGTTGATGGGCGTATTGTTGCTTTTGTAAGGGATGTCAGTGAGCGCAAAAGAATAAATGACGAGTTCAAGAAAGTTAATAAAAAAATGGAAGCGATACTCGGCGCTATTCCAGATTTGCTCTTCGAAGTAGATGTAAATGGTAAAATTTATAATTATCATTCAAGACGAAATGATTTATTAGCTATGCCAGCTTCTCATTTCTTAGGTAAAAACTTCAGTGATGTTTTGCCTTTAATTGCTTCTAATGTATGCTTAGAGGCAATCAAAGAAGCACATGAGAAAGGTTTTTCATCTGGCAAACAATATACATTAGAGTTAGACAACGGTATGCATTGGTTTGAACTTTCTATAGCTCCTATGGTTGAAAGTGCTGATCATGAAATCCATTTTATTTGCCTATGCAGAGACATAACTACTGCAAAAGAATTTGATAATTCACTTTTTAAGAGTGAAGAAAGATATCGTGGACTTCTAAATAATTTAGATGCAGCTATTGTTGTACACGCGCTGGACACATCGATACTTGTTTCTAATAATAAGGCAGCAGAATTACTTGGATTATCTGATGATCAAATGAAGGGAGTTAAATCTTTTGATCCATCATGGAACTTTTTAAATGAGGATAAATCCGTAATGGAGCTTAAAAATTTCCCTGTAATGCAAATTATTAACACGAAGCAGCCATTAAAGAATTTTACAGTAGGTGTTGTGCGTCCCACTTTTAAAGATTTAATATGGATATTAGTTAATGGCTATCCCAATTTAGATGAAAAAGGCAATTTTAATGAGATAGTTGTAAGTTTCTTAGATATTACTGAGCAAAAAGTAATGGAAATGGAACTCTTGAAATCTAAAGAATTAGCGGAATCAGCTAGTAGAGCTAAGACTGATTTCTTAGCGAATATGAGTCATGAGATTAGAACTCCACTAAATGGCATCATTGGGTTTACTCATTTATTGATGAAGTCTAATTTAAAGAAAAATCAAGCAGAATACATGACAACAGTCAATGAATCCGCTATTTCACTTATGGAGATTGTTAATAATGTTCTCGATTTCTCTAAGATTGAATCTGGAAAACTAGAATTGGAGATCGAAAAAGTTAATCTGCACAAGTTAACGAGTCAAATTATTAATCTTTTTAGCTTTCAAGCAATCCAAAAAGGTATTGATTTAGCACTTAATATTGATAATAATGTTCCGCAATTTATTTTGGCCGACTCTGTACGACTAAAACAAGTTTTAGTAAACTTATTAAGCAACGCGATAAAGTTTACAGATTTTGGACAAATTAGAATGGATATTACAGAAATTCAATCTACAGAAAAAAATCATACGACGCTTAAATTTTCTGTTAAGGATACAGGTGTGGGAATAAAATCTGTAAATAATGAAAAGATATTTCAGTCTTTCGTCCAAGAGGATAATTCGACAAATCGCAAATTTGGCGGAACTGGATTAGGACTTGCAATTTCAAATCAGCTTTTAGCTTTGATGGACAGTAAATTGCATTTGATAAGTAGTTATGGTGATGGAAGCGATTTTTACTTTGTAATTAAGTTTAAAAAAGTAAAAAACACAAAAGACCCCGACTTGTTACTAGCAATGACGATAAATGAAGACGTGATAACGCCGGCTCATACACTAAGTAATAATAAGGTTTTAATTGTTGAGGACAATAAAATCAATATGCTTCTAGCAAAAACTTTAGTAAAAAGGATTATCACAAATTGTATCGTTTTTGAAGCAAAGGATGGAAACGAAGCAGTAGAAATTTATAAAAAAGAAAAACCTGATGTAATCTTAATGGATATTCAAATGCCAAATAAAAATGGATATGAAGCAACTAATGAGATTAGACAGTTAAACGACTCAGATAAAATTCCAATAATTGCAATAACTGCTGGGATAATGGTAGGTGATAAAGAAAAATGTTTTGAAGCAGGAATGAATGATTATTTACCAAAACCAATTATTCAAGTAGATTTAGAACAAATATTATTAAAATGGCTGCATAAGAAATAGACATTACCTAAATGTAGACTTAGGACAAGTTTCCTATTTGAAGAGAAGTTATTTGACTTTCAAAGTGCAAAATGTTTTACATTATAAATTTAAAAAGCTTGTATGTCTAAACATTCAAGCTTTTTTGGTTTTGGTTATACAATTTAGTTAGTATTACATAATATCTAATTCTTTCATACATTCTTTCATCATTTGGTATGTTCTTTCAATGTCATTATCTAACCCTATAGAAAAACGAATTAATCCGTCTGTTAATCCCATTTCTATTTGTTCCTCTAGTGGAATTTCACTTGATGTTGAAGTTCCTGGAGCGCTAAACAAGGTTTTATAAAATCCTAAACTTACTGCTAGATACCCTAAATTTTTTGCCTGCATTAATTCCATCAACGCATTGGCTTTCGCCAAAGTTCCTACGTCTAAAGTCATCATTCCACCAAAACCATATTCAGCATTAATCATAGCTTTGTATAATTTATGACTTGGATGACTTTCTAATCCTGGATAAACGGTTATTAATCCGTCTTTCTCAAACCGTTCTGCAAGATACATAGCATTAAAACTGTGTTGTTTCATTCGGATGTGTAACGTGCGTAAATTTTTCAGCACGCTGGCAGATCGCATGCTGTCCATTGTTGGTCCAAGAAGCATACTAGCACCACTATTTACATTTTTTAAACTATCGATGAATTCTTGTGATGCACAAGTAACTCCACCAACTGTATCACTGCTTCCGTTGATATATTTAGTCAAACTGTGAATTACAATATCAGCTCCTAATTTTGCTGGAGAAACTGATAAAGGTGAAAAAGTATTGTCAACTACAAGCGTTAAATTATGACGTTTAGCAAGTTTAGCTAAACCTTCAATGTCTGCCACTTCAAGTAGTGGATTACTCACTGTTTCACAGTATAAAACTTTTGTTTCAGCCGTTATTGCCGCTTCTACGATTTCTAGTTTTATAATATCTACAAATGTTGTTTTAATGCCTAATCTTGGAGCAAAGTTCTTTAGAAAAGCATAGGTTCCGCCATAAATTGTTCTACTAGAAACAACGTGATCACCAGCTCCACATAATTGTAGTAGAGTAGGCGTAATAGCTCCCATTCCTGATGCCGAAACATTAGCCGATTCTGTACCTTCCATCGCGGCCAAAGCTTTGTCTAGATATAAATTACTTGGTGAAGAATGACGAGAATATAAGTAGCAGCCTTCCATATTTCCTTCAAAAGTATCGAACATGGTTTTTGCTGAAAGGAAGGTGTAGGTTGATGAATCAGAAATTGATGGATTTACACCACCAAATTCTCCAAAGTACTGTAAATCTTGAATATTGTCTGCGGGGTTAAAGTTTTTCATATCTATTTTTTTAGGAGCTGTTTCCTGCCCCCGAAGCTTCGGGGCTTTATATCTTTTATTTGCTATCGCTCATAAAAGGATGCCGCTTCTATCAGGGCTAGGTTTTTAGTTGTTAATACGCGCATTCAAAATAACATGATTTTAGATTATTAATCAATACTTAAGTATAATATTAGATTTTAGAACTAAAGAATCACTTAATGATAAACTTATTTTCTAAATTAGCTTTCAAATTAGAAGTTTTTAGATTTTATATCAATTTAAACATTCGAATAAAATGATGCTAGATGCCACCGACAAGAAATTACTTTTACTACTTCAATATGATTGTAAGCAGACGACTAAAGAACTATCCATTAAATTAAACCTTTCTGTTACCGCTGTTTATGAGCGTATTAAAAAGTTAGAGAGAGAAGGAATTATCGACAAATACGTCGTTTTAATTAATCGCTCTAAAGTCGAAAAAGGATTTGTAGTTTTTTGTCATTTAAAATTGATTCAACATACAAAAGAATTTATTTCGAAGTTTGAGAGTCAAGTGATAAAACTTCCAGAAGTATTGGAATGTCATCATGTGAGTGGTGATTACGATTATATATTAAAGATCGTAGTAAAAGATATGGAAGCGTATCGAGAATTCTTGGTAACTAAATTAACTACGCTAGAACATATAGGAAGTACTCATAGTACTTTTATGATTAGCGAGGTGAAAAATACAACTGCTGTTGATATTTAAGTTAAATGTGGATTTTAAATACTAATTAGAGATAAGTAAATCAGAATAACTAAAAAATCGTAACAAAACCTTCTCATTTAAAGTTCAAACAAAACTTAATTCCTTAATTTTGTGCAACATTTTATAAAAACACACTAAAAAAAATTACTATGAGTTCATTTGACGTAGTCATTATAGGTTCTGGACCTGGAGGATATGTATCAGCGATTCGTTGTGCACAACTTGGTTTTAAAACAGCAATTATAGAAAAATATTCTACTTTAGGTGGAACTTGCTTGAATGTAGGTTGTATTCCTTCTAAAGCTTTACTTGCTTCTTCGCACCATTATAGTGACATTTCACATTTTGCAGAGCACGGAATTGAATTATCTGGAGAAGTAAAAGTGAATTTGGAAAAAATGATCGCACGCAAGCAAGCAATTGTTGACCAAACTTCTGGCGGTGTGAAATTTTTGATGGATAAAAATAAAATTACAGTTCTTCAAGGTTTAGGATCTTTTGTTGATGCTACGCACGTTGCGGTTGCTAAAGCAGATGGAACTTCTGAAACTATTGAGGCTAAAAATATAATTATTGCTACTGGTTCTAAACCGTCTTCTTTACCATTTATCAAATTAGATAAAGAAAGAATCATCACTTCTACAGAAGCGTTAAAACTGAAAGAAGTTCCTAAACACCTAATTATTATTGGTGGTGGAGTTATCGGTATTGAATTAGGTCAAGTATATTTACGTTTAGGAGCGCAAGTATCTGTAGTAGAATATTTAGATAGAATTATTCCAGGAATGGATGCATCACTTTCTAAAGAATTGACCAAGGTATTGAAAAAACAAGGCATGAAATTCTACGTTTCTCACAAAGTGAAATCAGTAGAAAGAAATGGAGAAGGAGTAGTAGTTCAAGCTGAGAATACAAAAGAAGAAACAATTACTCTACAAGGTGATTATTCTTTAGTTTCTGTTGGACGTCGTCCTTATACTGATGGTTTAAATGCTGATAAAGCAGGAGTGAAAATCACTGAAAGAGGAATGGTTGAGGTAAATGATCACTTACAAACTAATGTTCCTAATATTTATGCAATTGGTGATGTAGTTCGTGGAGCAATGTTAGCACACAAAGCGGAAGAAGAAGGAACTATGGTTGCTGAAATTCTAGCTGGTCAAAAACCGCATATTGATTATAACTTAATTCCGGGTGTTGTTTACACTTGGCCAGAAGTGGCTGCAGTAGGACAAACAGAAGAACAATTAAAGGCAGCAGGAGTAGATTACAAGGCTGGAAGTTTTCCTTTCAAAGCTTTAGGTCGTGCAAGAGCAGGAGGAGATTTAGATGGATTTGTAAAAATTCTTGCTGATAAAAAGACAGATGAGGTTCTGGGAGTTCACATGATTGGTGCTCGTTGTGCTGATTTAATTGCTGAAGCGGTAACTGCAATGGAATTTAAAGCATCTGCCGAAGATATCTCTAGAATGTCACATGCGCATCCTACTTTTGCGGAAGCAATAAAAGAAGCTGCATTAGCCGCTACAGATAATAGAGCCTTACACGTATAGTTTATATACTAATTTGCAAAAATAGTAAATCCCAAATTCCACAGTTTTAAGGTGGAATTTGGGATTTTTTTATTGTAAGCTTCAAGATAAATTGTTTCAAAAGTTTTAGACACGAATTTCAATAATTAGCACTAACTTTAAATATCTGATTCGTGTAATTATTTTATTACAATATAATTCGTGAATATTCGTGAAATTCGTGTCTATCTTTTCTTAATTTCTAGGTTTTATTTCAAACTTCCAACCATATCTTCTGGTTTAACCCACGCATCAAAATCTTCTGAAGTTACGTAGCCTAAACGAACCGCTTCTTCTTTTAACGTTGAACCGTTTTTATGTGCCGTTTGAGCAATTTCAGCAGATTTATAATATCCTATTTTAGTATTTAAAGCAGTAACTAACATCAATGAGTTATCAACTAATTCTTTAATACGTTTGTAGTTAGGTTCAATCCCTTGAGCACAATGTTCGTCAAAAGAAAGACAAGCATCGCCTAACAAACTAGCAGATTGTAAAAAGTTTGCAGCCATTAACGGTTTGAAAACATTCAATTCGTATTGACCTTGCATTCCTCCAACAGTGATAGCAACATCATTACCCATAACTTGCGCGCAAACCATAGTCAATGCTTCACACTGTGTTGGATTTACTTTTCCTGGCATGATAGAAGAACCTGGCTCATTTTCTGGGATTATTATTTCTCCAATTCCTGAACGTGGTCCAGAAGCTAGCATTCGAACATCATTAGCAATTTTGTTTAAGGAAACTGCTAATTGTTTTAAAGCACCATGAGATTCAACAATTGCATCATGCGCCGCTAATGCTTCAAATTTATTTTCAGCAGTTACAAAAGGATGTCCTGTAAATTCAGCAATATACTCAGCTACTTTTACGTCGTATCCTTCTGGAGTATTTAGTCCAGTACCTACGGCAGTTCCACCTAAAGCAACTTCTGATAAGTGAGCTAGCGTATTTTTAACTGCTTTTAAACCGTAGTTTAATTGTGCAACATATCCTGAAATTTCTTGTCCAAGTGTAAGCGGCGTAGCATCCATTAAATGCGTACGGCCTATTTTTACAACTGTTTTGAATTCAACTGCTTTTGCATGAAGTGTATCTCTTAATTTTTCTACTGCAGGAATAGTAACTTCCACTACTGCTTTATAAGCTGCAATGTGCATTCCTGTTGGAAAAGTGTCATTTGAAGATTGTGATTTATTTACATCGTCATTTGCTTTGATGAACTGTTCTCCTTCGCCAATGTTGAATCCTTTTAGAACTTGTGCACGATTTGCAACTACTTCATTTACGTTCATGTTACTTTGTGTACCAGAACCTGTTTGCCAAATTACCAGTGGAAATTCGTTGTCTAATTTCCCAGCTAGAATTTCGTCACAAACAGCAGCAATAGCATCTCTTTTTTCGATAGGTAAAACGCCTAAATCGCAGTTGGCGTAAGCAGCAGCTTTTTTCAAATAAGCAAATCCCTCAATGATTTCTTTCGGCATAGAAGCAGAAGCGCCTATTTTGAAATTATTTCGAGAACGTTCCGTTTGTGCACCCCAATATTTATCTGCAGGTACTTGCACTTCGCCCATCGTGTCTTTTTCTATTCTGAATTTCATGTTGTAGTTATTTAAAAATATGTAGTTTAAAAATTTTAATTTAATAATGAGATATAAATGACTTATTCATAGTCAATAAACTGATTTTTCGTTTCCGAAAGAGTAGAACTTTTAAGCGCTGTAAAATCTGATTTCAAAAATACGGATAATTCCTTTTTTATAAAAATTGATTGATAGTTTTTATACTTTTTTATTGCTCTGAAAAGGAATTAAAGTTACATTTGTACTTACATTCAAAAATTCCGGAAAACATGTTTGAATTTTCACAGTATTTAGGCTTTTTACTTTTCTTAACCGTTCTTACTATAGGATTCTGGTTAATGTTTTTTCTAGTGAGTTTCGTATCCTATTGGGTAGGTGGTGCAACTTGGGAAGCATACAAAGAAAGAAGAGACAAAAAGAAGCAAGAACAACAATCAGTTTAGTCTGTTTGTTTAATAAAAAAGGACTCGTTTTTACGAGTCCTTTTTTTATGCTTTTTTTTGAATAAAATATTTTAGTTTTAAAAAAAATAAGGACTCTATTTCTAGAGTCCTTATTTTTTTATCCTTGATATTCTCCTTCGCCTTCGTTTTGACTTGGTCTAGTTCTTTCTCTTTCGTTTTTAGGTTTGTTAAAACGGTATGTGAATGATAAACTAAATTGTCTTTCTCTCCATTGCATTTCACTGTTTGATAATACAACTCCAGCAAGGTAATTTTCGCTAATTCTTTTTCTCGAATTAAAAACATCGCTGATGTTGAACGAAACAGTTCCTTTATCTTTTAATACATCTTTACTGAACGCTAGATTAGCTCCAAAAACACCTAAACTTTTACCTTGAGCACTAGTAGATGGTGCATTGTAACTTACGTTAGTCTGCCAGTCAATTTTATAAGGTAATGTCACTTTAGAAGTAATTCTAGAATACCATGATGTTGTAGTGTTATCAAAGTTTTGGAAAACTTCAACATTATTGAAATTTATATAAGAGAAATCTCCTTGTGTTTCATTTCTATATAAATTGAAGTTACCATTTAATTTCCACCATTTGTATGGAGAGTAGTTTAATGTAAATTCAAATCCAGCTCTATATTCAGTCGCTAAGTTAATAGGTGAGCTAATTACGATAGGAGTTCCGTTAATAAAGTCTCCAGATTCTCTTCTTGCAAATTGAAATACATCGGTAGTCTTGTTAACATACAAAGATGTATTGAAAGTCAATTTTTCCCATCTTTTGATGTATCCAAAATCCAAAGCATCTGAGTAAGCCGGATCTAAATCAGGATTTCCCATGAAAATGTTGATATTACTAGACAAGTTGCTGAAAGGATTCAACATTCTTCCTCTTGGTCTTTGTATTCTGCGGCTGTAACTTACAGATGCGCTACTCTTATCTGAAATCTCATACGTAAAGAAAGCGCTTGGGAAAAAGTTACTGTATTTTTTTGTATTGTAATCGTTAGTTGCTAACTGATTGATTTCGATATTTGAATCTTCAAATCGCAGTCCAAAAAGAGCCGAGAATTTATCGATTTTCAATCCGTATTGAGTGTACAATGCATTCACTTTTTCTTTATAGTCTAAAGTATTTGTGAAATTATTGTTTATGATTCCGTCATTTTCAACTTGGTAATCTGTAAGTAATTTTGAAAATTCACCACGATATCCGGCTTCAAATTGGCTTCCCTTTCCAAAAGGTAAAACATAATCCATTTGGATTAAATTTCTATTTTGAGTTTGAGTGCTTAAAGTATTATCAAATTTAACCAAATTACTGTTGGTAACTTTATCAGTAATAATTGCATCATTGAAATCATCATTTGATGAGAACGAACCATCAATCGTTAATTTATGACCATCTCTTTTAAACTTCTTCATGAAGTTAGTAGCAAATTCTACATTTTCACTGTCGCTACCTTCTCCATTAATACGAGTACGTGAATAATCATAATTAAAACCAGAGTCATAATAGTCTTGTACAACATTGTCAACATTATCTCCCTTGCTTTTTCTATAATTGAAGGAGTTAGTCCATGATGTAGATTCGTTCAAGTATAATTCGATTCCGAAGTTACCATTATAACCTTTACTGTTTCTATCATTTTCTCTGTCTTCGTAAACGTAATTACGAGTAGAGTTATCAGAGTTTAAATATTTTGAATTTGTAAAAGAGTTTCCTGGGCTATTACGATCATTGTAACCTTGAGTAGTAAAAAGGTTAAAATTTTTAGACTTGTAATTTAAATTACCAGTTAAACCGTATGTTTCAGGATATCCTGTTGATGCGTTAAAAGTTCCATTCAATCCTTGATTTTTACCTTTTTTCAAGATAATATTCAGTAAACCACCACCACCTTCAGCATCATATCTTGCAGATGGATTTGTTATTACTTCTACTTTTTCAATTGCATCTGCAGGAATTAATCGAAGAGCTTCAGCAATATTAATTGCATTTGAAGGTTTTCCATCAATCAAAACTCGTACGTTTTCGTTTCCACGAAGACTTACATTTCCTTCAACATCTACTGAAACAGAAGGAATGTTATCTAGAACATCACTTACTGTTCCACCTTTAACCATCAAATCATTACCAACGTTGTATACTTTTTTGTCTAATTTTATTTCGACAGTAGTTTTTTCTGTTCGAATAACAACTTCATTTAATTGATTTGCATCTTCTTCTAAACTGATTAAACCCAAACTAGTACTGTTCTTTAAGTTTTTTTGCTTGAGTTCATATATTTTAAAAGAGATGAACTCAATTTTTATATCATAAACTCCTGGTTTAATTTCAATATCAAATTCTCCTTTTGGATTTGTAATTCCACCCGCTACAGGTTTTGGATTATCAGGAAGTAAAAAAGTAATTGTTGCATATTCAAGAGGTTGTTTACTCACCTTTTCAATAACTCTTCCTGTGATTTTAATTTTTTTATTAGCTGCGTCTTGAGCAAATGCAAAAATTGTGGTAAAAAAGAGGATCAGCGTGAAAACAGAATTTATTTTTTTCATTTTTAAAAACGTTGGTTATGTATTGTTAGATTGTAAAAGTTAGATATGGTTTAAAACCAAAATTCATAATTAAATGTTAATTAAATCGATTAATTTTTAGGATATAAATGCAGAAAGTATTTCTAAATCTCTGCCTATTATTGCTTTATCATTATAAAGAACGATAGGTCTTTCGATTAAAATTGGATTGTCAATCATTGCTTGAATAATCTCATCATCATTCATCACTTTATCTTTAAAGTTCTCAACCCAAATTTTCTCTTTTTGTCTTACTAATTGCAAAGGTTTAAAATTTAGTTTTTTAATAATTTCAGTAAGCGTTTCAAATGAGGGTGGTGTAGCTAAATAATTTACTATCTCATATTGTTTATTCGACTCTTCAATAAGCGCAACACAATTTCTAGATTTTCCACATCGTGCATTATGGTATATTTGTATCATAAAATTTATATATTACCGGTAATTAGTAAAAATCTTGTTTTGAGTTTGCAAAAATAAGGTTTGTTTATCGTATTACATATTAAATTAAACAAAATTTCATGTTTTTAGAACAAAGTATTAATTCAGAAAATAAATTCTTCAAATATATTTGGGGATCAGTACTAATTATTTTTGCTTCATTTGTGGGGCAAATTTTATTTGTTGCAGTTCTACTGTACGATTCGTCGACGACTGATAAAAACTATCCAACTACTAATGATGCATTGATGCGTTATTTTGATTCTAATTTGACTTTGTTTCTAATATTATTTTCTTTTGTAATTACAATGGTTGGAGTTTACTTGGTTGTACGATCTGTGCACAATCAAACCATCCTCTCCGTTACTACCGCAAGGAAGAAAGTAGATTGGAATCGAATCTTTTTTTCTTTTTCTATTTGGACAATTTTTACAATTGCAACTACGCTGATAACATATTACTACAATCCAACCGAATTTATTTGGAATTTTAAACCAATTCCTTTTGCGGTTTTAGCAGCAATAGCAATTATACTTATTCCAATACAAACCAGTTGCGAAGAGTACATCTTCAGGGGTTATTTGATGCAAGGATTCGCGAATTTGGCTAGAAATAAGTGGTTCCCTTTATTGATGACTTCGTTAATTTTTGGTGGTATGCACTACTTTAATCCTGAGGTGGCTAAGATTGGTCCACTAATTATGGTATATTATATTGGAACTGGGTTATTCCTTGGGATCATTACTTTAATGGATGATGGTATGGAATTAGCACTAGGATTTCATGCTGCAAATAATTTGGTTGGTGCATTATTATTAACGTCAGATTGGTCCGCTTTCCAGACGCATTCTATATTTAAAGATATTTCAGAGCCTTCGGCTAGTTTCGATATTATACTTCCCGTTCTTATAATTTACCCATTTCTTTTATTTATCTTTAGTAATAAATACAAATGGACCAACTGGAAAGAGAAACTAACCGGAAAAGTGGACGAATTAAATCCAACTATAATTAATAAATAATTCAAATCATGACCAATCAAATAACGTACAACAATGTCCATAATTTATTTAAACTGAATGGTTATCATCTGAAGCGAAATGACTTATGCCGAATTGCGTATAGTTTTATAAAGGAAGGTGATCCCTACGAAAAAGACATGGGAGATTTCCTATTAGACTGGTTTGATAATAAATCATATATCGAACAAACTACATCGGGAACAACAGGAATTCCAAAAGTCGTTAGAATTGAGAAAACCGCAATGATTAATTCTGCTATAGCTACGGGTGACTTCTTCCATTTAAAACCTGGAAATAAAGCACTACATTGTTTGCCCATTAAATATATCGCGGGAAAGATGATGTTAATAAGAGCGCTTATTCTCGGACTTGATATCGATTTTGTAGAACCAAGTTCGCATCCTAGAATTCGAAAAGAAATTAACTATGATTTTGTAGCTATGGTTCCGCTGCAAGTCCAAAATACGCTTTCGGAATTAAAGAATGTAAAGAAATTAATTATTGGTGGTGCTAAAATAAATAGTGTACTGAGGAAAAAAATATTGAAACTTAAAACGGAAGTGTATGAAACATACGGAATGACTGAAACCGTTACCCATATTGCTGCAAAGTTAGTACGGGAGGAAGCCTTTTCAGCTTTACCAAATGTAACAATAGAACTCGATGATCGTAATTGCTTAGTAATTCAAGCTCCAAATGTGTCAAGTCAAGTAGTTATTACTAACGATTTAGTAACATTAATTAACGATTCTCAATTTGTTTTTTTGGGTCGTATCGATAATGTAATTAACAGCGGAGGTGTTAAATTAATTCCAGAAAACATTGAAGATAAATTGTCTGATCATATTCACTCAAGATTCTTTGTTATCGGTTCGCCTGACGATACGCTTGGCGAAAAGCTAGTTCTTATTGTTGAAGGTGAAAAGCAAAATTTAGAGGATTCCATTTTCGATTCATTAGATAAATTTGAAAAACCAAAAGAAATCTTTTTTGTCGAAAAATTTTTCGAAACAGAGACTGGAAAAGTAAAAAGGAAAGAAATTTTAGAAAGTATTTAATAGACCTTATTCAAGATAAAAAAAGCATTTAGTGATTCACTAGATGCTTTTTTTATGCTTACTCTTCCTTATTTAGGAACTTAAACTTGAATAACTCCTAAATTAAATTTTTTCTCAATTGGAGATTGGTTAGCCGCTTCAATTCCCATAGAAATCCATGTTCTAGTGTCTAAAGGATCGATAATTGCATCTGTCCACAATCGCGAAGCTGCATAATAAGGAGAAACTTGCTCGTCGTATCTCGCTTTAATTTTATCAAATAATTCTTTTTCTTTCACCTCATCAACTATTTCACCTTTCGCTTTTAGCGAAGAAGCTTCAATCTGCGCCAATACCTTTGCAGCTTGAGTTCCACCCATTACCGCTAGTTCAGCACTTGGCCATGCAAAAATTAATCTTGGATCATATGCTTTTCCGCACATCGCGTAATTTCCAGCTCCGTAAGAGTTACCTACGATAACAGTAAATTTTGGAACTACTGAATTCGAAACAGCATTTACCATTTTTGCTCCATCTTTAATAATTCCGCCATGTTCCGATTTTGATCCTACCATAAATCCGGTAACATCTTGAACAAAAACTAAAGGAATCTTCTTTTGGTTACAATTTGCAATAAATCGAGTCGCTTTGTCAGCACTGTCAGAGTATATAACTCCTCCAAATTGCATTTCGCCATTTTTAGTTTTAACTACTTTTCTTTGATTCGCAACAATTCCTACTGCCCAACCATCAATTCTAGCATATCCAGTAATAATAGTTTGACCGTATCCATCTTTGTACGCTTCAAATTCAGAATTATCAACTAAACGATTGATGATTTCCATCATATCGTACTGCTCGTTGCGCGCTTTAGGTAAAATACCGTAAATTTCCTTTTCATCTAATGCTGGTTTTTCTGATTTAACTCGGTTGAAGCCCGCTTTGTCAAAATCACCTATTTTGTCAACTATATTTTTTATTCTATCTAACGCATCTTTATCATCCTTAGCTTTATAATCCGTCACTCCAGAAATTTCACAATGTGTTGTAGCTCCGCCGAGAGTTTCGTTGTCGATACTTTCGCCTATTGCAGCTTTAACTAAATAACTTCCTGCAAGGAAAATACTTCCAGTTTTATCCACAATCATTGCTTCATCACTCATAATAGGTAAATAGGCTCCACCTGCAACGCAACTTCCCATTACAGCAGAAATTTGGGTAATACCCATACTACTCATTTGCGCATTATTTCTAAATATGCGTCCAAAATGCTCTTTATCAGGGAAAATTTCATCTTGTAAAGGAAGATAAACACCAGCGCTATCCACTAAATAAATAATAGGCAAACGGTTTTCCATCGCTATTTCTTGCGCTCTTAAATTTTTCTTAGCAGTTATTGGAAACCAAGCACCCGCTTTTACAGTAGCATCATTAGCAACAACAATACATTGTTTTCCTCTAATGTAACCAACTTTAACAACAACTCCGCCAGATGGACAACCACCATGTTCAGCGTACATTCCTTCACCAACAAAAGCACCTATTTCTATACTTTTAGCTTTAGGATCTAATAAGTAGTCGATGCGTTCACGTGCTGTCATTTTACCTTCGTTATGCAATTTTTGAATTCGTTTCTCACCACCACCTAATTTAACGGTAGTAAGTCTGTGACGTAATGCAGAAAGTAATAATTTATTGTGGTCTTCGTTTTTGTTGAAGTTCAAATCCATAATGAAATAATATTAGAAAAATTTGTGCTAAAATACAAAATCAATCGAAATTAATTTTAGTATTTTGTTAGAAAATTGAATTGAAAATTGCTTTTAAATTAAAAAATGTGATTTTAATTCTTGTGATTTTATGAATTTGGCAATAATCGTATTATTTCTTTTTTGATTCGTTTACTAATCTTTTAAGTATTGCCCATTGTTTTAGTGCATCACGTGCTTCAACCGCGGGATATCCTAGCATTGTTTTTCCAGCTTCAATGTCTCCTGTCACACCAGATCCAGCTCCCACAATCGCACCATCACCTATTGATGTATGGTCTTTTATAGATGCGCTTCCGCCAATTATTACTCCGTTCCCTAATGTAACAGAACCAGCTAAACCACTATTTCCTGCCATTATACAAAACATTCCAAGCTTACTATTATGTCCTATTTGAACTAAATTATCAATTTTACATCCGTCACCTAAAACAGTAGAACTAAACTTTCCTCTATCAATACACGAGTTAGCACCAATTTCTACATTATTACCAATAATTACATTTCCAATTTGTGGAATTTTCACTAATCCTCTTTGTGGATCAGGACGGAAACCAAATCCATCAGCACCGATGGTAGCATTAGGATGTATAATACAGTCATTACCTATTTGGCAGCGCTCTCTAATAACGGTTCCAGACCAAATAACGCTGTTTTTTCCAATAGTGGATTCATCAAGAATTGTTACGTTAGGATATATTGTAGAATTATCTCCAACGATTACTTTTGGACCTATATAACAACCTGCGCCAATGCGAACACCATTGCATATAGTTGCAGATTCATCGATTACTGCTGTAGAATGGATTTCTGTTCGAAAAATTGGAGTAGGCGGAGCAAACATTTCTAAAACCTGAGACATTGCTAAATCAGCATTTTTCACTTTAATGAAAGCCCTGTTTTCACCTGGCTCGATCGAAATATCTTCGTTAACAACTGCCACACAAGCAGCAGAAGTAGCCCATAGTTTCTCGTATTTTTTATTTCCAATAAATGAAATTTCAGATTCATTTGCGACTTCAAGTTGTTCAGGTGCAGTGATGTTGTGGAAAGTATTTCCAACAATAACTCCTTTCAAAATTTCATTTATTTCGTGGATGGAATAGGATTTCATTAAGTCTATTTTGGATTTAGTTAAAATTTACTGCTCAAATAAAACAAATTGGCATTAAAATTCCTAATATTTCAAGATTCTTTAACAGCAATAATGCTGGTTTTGAAATTATGGTAAATAAAAAATTTAGAACTTTTCAAAGGTCAAAATTAGTTATTTTTGCACCCCATTTAAAAAATCTACAATGAAATCCTCAAAGTTTTTGATCTCCATTTTACTATTTTTATGTTCATTTTTTACTGCAAATGCTCAGCTTCAAGCTTTATTTAATAATAAAACGCAGCTAAGAAATATGACTGAACGTTGGGAATTAGATACTACCTCAGTACGCGGAACATTTTTACTTACGCCTTATAAACCTGTATATGTAATTCCTGTTAAGTGGTCAAGCGCTCCAAACGAGCAGCCTATTTCAGTGAATGAAGGTCCTGATTATGTTTCTCCTGACGGTGTAGATTACAATAATATTGAGTCCAAGTTTCAATTGAGCTTTAAAACTAAAATTTTACAAGGTATCTTCTGGGGTCGTGGTGATTTATGGGTTGGATATACACAAGTGTCTCATTGGCAAATTTATAATAATGCGCTATCAAGACCTTTTAGAGAAATCAATTATGAACCAGAGGTGATCTTAAATGTTCCTGTTAAATTTAATATTTTAGGTTTTAAAACTAGAATGGTAGGTGTTGCCTTTAATCACGAGTCAAATGGTAAAAGCAATCCTTATTCCCGAAGTTGGAATAGAGTTATTTTTCACGCTGGTTTCGAAAGAAATAATTGGAGTGTTTATCTCAGACCGTGGGTGGTTCTAAAAGCTAAAAAAGACGATAATCCAGATATTTCCTCTTATATAGGTAGAGGCGATATGAATGTTATTTACACTAAAAACGGAAATATTTTATCACTTACGGGAAGTTATAATTTTAACTTCAATTCCAAATCAAACGGTGGTGCTGCATTCTCTTGGTCGTATCCAATTAAAAATAATTTAAAGGGATTTTTACAAGTTTCACACGGGTATGGCGAGTCGATGATTGATTATAATCACTTACAAACTAGTGTTGGAGTGGGAGTATCCTTAATAGAGTGGTTTTAATTTATTTAACAATACACTTTTTTATTAAAGATTCATGTTATTATTGAAATGTTAGTGGAAGCGTATACTTAGTGCGTGTTACAACCCCGTCTATTTGACCTGGTTTCCATCGCAATGCATTAACAAGTACTTTAATAACCGCTAAGTCAATTTCTTTATTTATGCTTTTTATGATTTTAAAATCGTTTAAAGTGCCATCTGTTTCAACAAAAAAACTGATTATGACTTGGCCCTTAATGTTATTAGGAGCTTTAAAAGTATCTGCTAGATAGTTGTAAAATTCTTTTTTACCTCCGGGATATTCTGGATGTAAATAGTATGGAAAAAAAGCTTTTTCAATTCCGTTCTCATCGAAACATTTGCCATCAATGAATTCACCTTTTTTATAATTTTCGGTACGTTTATTTGCACCGTTTTCATAAAACATTTTTGAAATACCCTCTAGCTTACCTTTCGAATAAAATTCTTCTTTTTCGATCGATCCACTTTTATACCAAGTAATTGAAGTGCCTTCCTTTATACGTTTTTTATAATTGCTGAAAAAATCACTATTTCTAACCGTACCGTCTAAAAAGTATGTTTTCCTTTGTGTTCCTTCCTTAACTTCTTCGTATGTGCTGTAATAAGTTGCTCCGTCTATCGAAGTCAACTCCTTAAAATCAGCATCAAAATAAACCTTATTCTGAGCACAAAAGGGAATAGAAAATAAAAAAATTAAAAGGGTAACAATTTGTTTCATATGTGTTTATTTGAAAATTATTTAAAGCATCAAAAAAAAATCCTAAATAATTATTACAATTACATAGGATGATTTAAATGTATTAAGTGGTTATTCTTCTTCCTTTTGTCCCATCATCATTAGATAAGCTTTAAGAAATCCATCAATCTCTCCATTCATTACGCCGTCTACATTGCTAGTTTCGTAGCCTGTACGAACGTCTTTCACTAACTTGTAAGGTTGCATAACGTAATTCCTAATTTGGGAACCCCATTCTATTTTCATTTTGCCGGCTTCAATATCGGCGCGCTTTGCTTGTTTTTTCTTTAACTCAATTTCGTACAATTGAGAACGAAGCATTTGCATGGCACGTTGTCTATTATCTTGTTGCGAGCGAGTTTCTGAACACTGAATTTGAATTCCTGTTGGTTTGTGAAACAATTGCACTTTGGTTTCAACCTTGTTCACATTTTGTCCTCCAGCTCCACTAGAGCGTGATGTCGTAATTTCAATATCTGCAGGATTAATATCAATTTCAATACTGTCATCGACAAGAGGATACACATAAACAGATACGAAAGAAGTATGGCGTTTTGCATTACTATCAAATGGAGAAATACGAACTAAGCGGTGCACGCCGTTTTCCCCTTTTAAGTATCCAAAAGAATAATCGCCTTCAAATTCGAGCGTCACCGTTTTAATTCCAGCAGCTTCCCCTTTTTGAAAGTTTAATTCTTTTATTTTGTAACCGTATTTTTCACCCCACATCATATACATACGCATTAGCATTTCTGCCCAATCGCAACTTTCCGTTCCACCAGCACCGGCTGTGATTTGAACAACAGCGCTCAAAGTATCACCTTCATCAGAAAGCATATTTTTGAATTCGATTGCCTCGATGTGTATTTGTGTCGAATTATACTGCTCGTCTAGTTCTTCAACAGTAAGTTCGCCTTCTCTATAAAAATCATAGGCAAGCTGAAGCTCATCAGTCATTTCGACGGCTTTATTATAATCTTCAATCCATTTTTTTTTATTTCGAAGATTCTTTACAATTATTTCAGCATCTTTTGCGTTATTCCAAAAGTCTGGAGCAAAAGTTTTCTCTTCTTCGTTTGAAATCTCAATTAATTTGGCATCAACGTCAAAGATACCTCCTCAACGCACCAAGGCGCTCTACAATACCTTTAATTTGTTCGGTAGTTGTCATAAATTATGTAATTTTGTGGGGCAAAAATAGATAATTTTTTACGTAGGGGCAAGTCGATACTTGTTCTCCTCAAAAATAACAATAGAAATATGGAAATAAATTTAGTTAGCGATACCATCACAAAACCGTCACGAGAAATGTTAGTACACATGTTAAATGCTGTGGTAGGTGATGATGTGTATAAACAAGACCCAACCGTTATAGAGCTTGAGGCAAAAGTTGCCGCAATGTTTGGAATGGAAGCGGGACTTTTCTTTCCATCTGGAACAATGGCAAATCAAACTGCAATTAAGTTACATACTCAGCCAGGTGAACAATTAATCGCTGACAAATATGCTCATGTTTATCATTATGAAGGTGGCGGTGTATCCTTTAATAGTGGAGTTTCTTGCTGTTTACTAGATGGAAATCGCGGAATGATAACTGCTGAGCAAGTAGCAAGTGCAATCAATGACCCAGAATTTTATCACAGTCCAATGACGAGTTTAGTTTGTGTTGAAAACACAACTAATAAAGGTGGAGGAGCTTGTTACGAAATAGAAGATTTACAGAGAATAAAGCAAGTTTGCGATACCAATAATTTAAAATTTCACATGGATGGCGCACGTATTTGGAATGCTTTAATAGCTAAAAGACAAGATCCAAAAGCTTTTGGGAAATTATTTGATACCATTTCTGTTTGTTTATCGAAAGGTTTAGGAGCTCCCATTGGATCTGTGCTATTAGGAGATAAGTCAACTATTCACAGAGCGCTTCGCATTAGAAAAATATTGGGTGGTGGAATGAGACAAGTTGGTTATTTGGCTGCAGCCGGAATTTACGCATTGGACAACAACATTGAACGTCTAGCAGAAGATCATCGTAGAGCAAAGGAAATTGCTGAAGTTTTAAAGAGGGTAAGTTGGGTAGAATCAGTAGAGCCGGTGGAAACAAATATTTTAATATTTAAATTGGTTCCTAATTGTATTGAAAAAAATCTAATCGAATTGTTAAAACAAAAGAACATTTCAATAAGCTCTATGGGACAAGGAAAACTTAGAATTGTAACACATCTTGATTATAGAGAAGTGATGCATACTTATGTTTTAGAAACGCTTTCTAAGTTGTAAAAAAGTTTTAAAACCTTTTCAGTTATGCAGTTTAATAAAAGCAAATTTTATTTTTTTGATATAAATATCTCCATCAATTTCTTCAAAATAAATTGCTAAGTTAATACATAGAAAAACCCCAACACTTAAATAAGTATTGGGGCTTTTCATTACTGATTTATTTTTATTGTGGACAAATAACTTTCATTTCAGTTCTTCTATTAATAGCGTGTTGGTCTTCACCACATGTTACTCCATCAGCACATTCATTTAAAAGTTTTGTTTCACCATAACCTTTTCCAGTGATTCTAGAACGTTCAATTCCTTGCGAAACAATATAGTTTACTGACGAGTTTGCTCTGTTTTGCGAAAGAACCTGATTGTAAGAAGCACTAGCTCTTGAATCAGTATGAGAACCCAATTCTACTTTTACCTCTGGATTATCTTTCATGAAGCGAACAAGACGATTAAGTTCTACTTTGGCAGCGTCATTAATATTATATTTTGCTAAGTCGAACAAGATGTTTTTTAATCCAATTCCTTTTCCACAATCCGCTTTTTCAGCACACATTTCTAATTTTACGAATAGTGTTTTGTCTCTGCTGTAGTTTGAAGCATTGATTTCTTCGGTTTGAGAAAAATAGTTGTCTTTTTTTCCATATAAAGTATAGATTCCTGCTTCTGGAATTTGAAGTAGAAAAACTCCTTTTTCATCCGTTACTGTAGATTTTTTAAATGCTTTCTCATTATTTTCCAGTACTACTGTAATACCTGATATTAAAGTTGTAGTGTTACATTCCACAGCTTTTCCTTTTACAATAAAATTTCTGTCAGTATATAAAATCTCTTTCATCACAGTTTGACCATTTACAAATTCAGTTTTTGCTGTTGAATTTCCTTGAAAAGCTACTTCATTAAATATACCGTCTACTTTGTAATCTGATGGTAAAATATCGCAAAATTTCACAATTCCAAATGCATCTGTTTTTGCAGTTTTAATTATTGTACCTGCATTATCTTTAAGTGCGACATCTGTGTTAGGAATGATTTCATTTGTATATTTATCTTTAGCTGTGATTTGGATGCAATACTTTTCAGCTTTAATTATTGTTTTTTCTACAACTGGTTGAACCATCTTTGGAGCAAATCTATAGGTTATTCCTGCAAATATGCCAGCGGAGGCTAAATCAATTTTTCTTTTCATATCTGGCTCATTTTGAACATAATCTCTAATATTCAGTTGGCCTGCAACAACGTCATATCCACCAGAAACACCAGCTTTGTCTCCTTTTACATTTCGAATAATAGGTTCTGCAAAATATATAGCACTTGAAACACCACTACTATAGGCAGATGCTTTCAATATTGAGTTTTTTGAAGATTCTTCTGCTCCGCCAAAATGCTTCATATAATACGCTCCAGCATGAACACCCCAATTATCGCTAAAAAAATAAGTGAAACGTGCTTGTGCTTTTCCGGTTGCAAGTTTCAACTTGTCAAATCCAGAGTGATAAGAAAGTACGTCTCTTGTGCCATCTACTCTCTTAGCATCTACTAAAATTTCTCCACCGTCTATAAATCCGATTCCACCAAGTAATGAAAGTTCTGCTTGAAATTTTCTAGTTTGGTTTAAGTACCTGAAAGCAGGACCAAATCCAGCAAACATTCGAGTGATATCTTTCTTTTGCGTAGCTAAATCAGAATAAGAAAGAATAATTGGCGGACCAACTGGACCATTGTTTTCAGCATAATCTAAGTTCTCTAAACCAAGTGATGAAGGAGAATTTTTCATATAATCGAAATCAGCTTGGAGGCCAAACCAATTCCAATAATGGTTTATCGAAATTCCACCCATAAATCCACCTTTGTAATCGATATATTTAAAATCTTCGTCAAATAGTGGTTTATCAAAACCTGCACGAGCTGAAAATTGCCATTCTTTATTATTAGTTGCAGTATTTACAGCTTGAGTAACTTGCGCTTTAGAGCTTTGGAAAATAATTCCTAGAAAAAGCATTGTCAAAATAATTTGTATCCTGTTTTTCATAATTTTAATTTTTAGTTTCTAACATTAATTTGTTGGTTATAGAACTATATAAACCAAACACGATTTTTGTTACCCCTAGTTTTGAAAAAAAAAATAAAAAAAAAAAATTCTTTACGGATAGCTAATTTACAAGGTCATCTGTATTGAATTACCAGTACTTGTAAACTATAGACTATTGAATTTGCAAAGCAAAATTTGCGTTGATTTGCGTATTAAGGATTTAATTCAAAAAAAAACTTCAGAAGAAATAATTATCTCTTCTGAAGTTTTTGATTAATTACAGTAATGGTCAATAGTTATATTTCCATTTAACTTTTCTGCTTTTATTTAAATAGATCTTCCATTCCAGGAATCATTGGCATATCCATTTTAGTAACTGCGTCAATTTCTGCTGCATTTACATTTGTAGCTTTCTCTATTGCTTTGTTTAAAACTAAAATTAGATAATCTTCTAATTGGTCTTTGTCTTCGAGCAGGGCATCGTCAATTGTTATAGATTTTATAGTTCGGTTTGCTGTCAATGTCACTTTTAATAAAGCGTCATTACTTTGCTCATCAATCATTACCGTATCTAAACGATTTTTTGTGTCCTCTATCTTTTGTTGGGTTTCCTTAAGTTTACCCATCATTCCCATTAAATCCATCTTTATATTTTTTATAATTATAGCTAAAAATCAAAATTACTAAATTGCATAAACATAATCAATAATAATTCATGAAAAATAAGCTCTTCCTAAGTTGCGTTTGTATTATTTTTGCAGGTTCAATTACAAAAATTAAAGCACAGCAAATGTCAAAAAATATTCCAACTCCGGTCGCTAAAATTATTCCAAAAACATTAGAAAAACATAATAAAAAAAGGTTAGATAATTATTTCTGGTTAAATGATAGAGAGAATCCCGAAGTTATAGATTATTTGAATCAGGAGAATGTTTATTATGAGTCTATGACTGCTAATACTAATAATTTTCAAAAAGAATTGTACGAAGAAATGAAAGCTCGTATTAAGGAAGATGATCAATCGGTTCCTTATTTATATAATGGATATTATTATATCACTCGTTTTGAAACTGGAAAAGGCTATCCTATTTATTCAAGAAAAAAAGGAAGTCTTACTGCTACTGAAGAAATTTTATTCAACTGTAATGAATTAGCTGAAGGACACTCTTACTTTCAATTAGGAGGTTTGAGCGTTAGCGCTGACAATAAATTAGTTAGTTTTGGTTTAGATACTGTAGGAAGACGTATTTATACCATCCAAATAAAAAATCTTGAAACTGGAGAATTATTCGCTGATAAGATTGAGAACGCTTCTGGAAGTTCAGTTTGGGCAAACGATAATCAGACTTTATTTTACACAAAGCAAGACGAAATTACATTAAGATCTGACAAAGTATTTAAACACAAGTTAGATACGGACTCGAATGCTGATGTACTCGTTTTTCATGAAAAAGATGATACGTTTGACGTTTCTGTTGGTAAAGAAAAATCGAGAAAATATATAGTAATTGGCTCTGGAAGTACTTTAACTACTGAATATAGAATATTAAATTCAGATACACCAGATGGAAAATTTGCAATATTTCAAAAAAGAGTTAGAGGATTAGAATATAGTATTTCTCATTTTGGAGATTCGTTTTACATTTTGACAAATAAAGATAAAGCAACTAACTTTAAATTGATGAAGACACCAGAAAGTGCTACTTCTAAAGAAAATTGGACGGAAGTCATTCCTCACAGAGAAGATGTTTTACTTGAAGATATTGAGATTTTTAGTAATTATCTTGTAGTAGAAGAACGATCAAATGGATTGAATCACATTCGCATTATGCCATGGAGTGGAGAAGGAGAGTATTACTTGCCTTTTGGTAGTGAAACTTACAGTGCGGGAACGACAACAAATGTTGATTTTGACACCGACATATTACGTTATAGCTATCAATCTCTTGCTACACCTGCTTCAGTTATTGACTTTAATATGAAGACTAAGGAGAAGGAAATCAAGAAAGAACAACAAGTTCTGGGCGAAAAATTTGATAAAAATAATTATGTTGAAGAGCGTGTTTGGGCTACCGCAACGGATGGCACTAAAGTTCCAATTTCAATGGTGTACAAGAAAGGATTGAAGAAAGATGGGAAAAATCCTTTACTTCTCTATTCTTACGGTTCTTATGGAGTTACAATGGATCCTTATTTTTCATCAACTCGATTGTCAATTCTAGATAGAGGATTTGTGTTTGCGATTGCGCACATTAGAGGTGGAGAAGATTTAGGTAGACAATGGTATGAAGATGGTAAATTACTTAAAAAGAAAAATACATTTACAGATTATATTGATTGTTCTAAATTTCTAATTGAACAAAAGTATACCTCACCAAAACATTTATACGCAGAAGGTGGTTCAGCAGGTGGACTTTTAATGGGAGCGGTAATAAATATGGCACCTGAATTGTACAAAGGCGTGATTGCCCAAGTTCCTTTTGTTGATGTAATGAGCACGATGTTAGATGACACTATTCCGCTTACAACAGGAGAATATGATGAATGGGGAAATCCTAATGTCAAAAAATATTATGATTACATGATGTCGTATTCACCTTATGACAACATAAAAGCGCAAAGTTATCCTAATATGTATGTTTCTACTGGTTTACATGATTCACAAGTGCAATATTGGGAGCCCGCAAAATGGGTTGCCAAGTTGAGAACATATAAAACTAGCGACACTGTTTTGTATTTAAATACAAATATGGATGCGGGTCATGGTGGAGCTTCAGGACGTTTTGAAGCATTAAAAGAATTAGCGAAAGAGTTTGCCTTTTTATTAGATTTAGAAGGAATTAAAAAGTAATTAGTTTTTTTTTTGTTAAATTTGTAACATTCGTGTTTGCAATTATATTGTCTACGACTAACTATTTTTTATGAAAAAAGAGATAAACGCTTACAACAATGTGTTAGAGTTAATAGGGAATACTCCCCTTATTAAGCTAAATAAAGTTACTGAAGAGTTGAAGGGTAATTTCTATGCAAAGGTGGAAGCTTTCAATCCTGGACATTCGTCCAAAGATAGAATTGCATTGTACATAATTGAAGAAGCTGAAAAAAGAGGAATTTTATCTCCCGGCGATACGATAATTGAAACAACATCTGGAAATACTGGTTTTAGCTTAGCGATGGTTAGTATTATAAAAGGATACAATTGTATTCTTGCTGTTAGTTCTAAATCATCAAAGGATAAAATAGATATGCTTCGTAGCTTAGGGGCCAAAGTGTATGTTTGTCCAGCGCACGTATCGGCTGATGATGAACGTTCCTATTACAATGTTGCAAAACGTTTACACGAAGAAACAAAAGGTTCAGTATATATTAATCAATATTTCAATCAGTTAAATATTGATGCGCATTACAAATCTACAGGCCCAGAAATTTGGAAGCAAACGAACGGACAAATAACACATCTTGTAGCTTGTAGCGGTACTGGTGGAACTATTTCAGGAACAGCAAAATACTTAAAACAACAAAATCCAAATATTAGAGTTCTTGGAGTTGATGCTTTTGGTTCAGTGTTAAAAAAATATCATGAAACAAAAGAATTCGATAGCAATGAGATTTATCCCTATAGAATAGAAGGTTTAGGTAAAAATTTAATTCCGGATGCAACAGATTTTGATGTTATCGATATCTTCATGAAAGTCACTGATGAAGAAAGTGCGCACGCGGCAAGAGAAATAACGAAAAAAGAAGGATTATTTGTGGGTTACACTTCTGGAGCTGTATTACAAGCAATAAAACAATATGCCGAGCAAGGCGAATTTGATGAAGACAGTAATGTAATTGCGATTTTTCCAGATCACGGTTCGAGATACATGAGTAAAGTATTTAGCGACGATTGGATGAATGAGCAAGGTTTCTTTGATAGCATTAATCAAGAGGAAGTTCAAAAAATAGAATTTATAAAATAACTGAGGTTAGAGTAGTATAGTTTTTAATCAAGAATGTCCCCAAATAGTTTGACTTTTTGGGGACATTTTTAATTATTTATTACAATGCAATTTTAAAAAGCGTAACAATTTTTACTTATCTAGTAATTCAGGAGTATTAATTATTAATTCGATCTTTTTAATAATAATCGTAATTTGATTCATTTGTAATTCTATGTTTCTGAAAAACAGACTGATATCTCTGTTTACCCAACTTTCAGAAATAACTCTAGCACCCAAACTAATTCTCAAAACAGCGCTTTCTATATCGTTGCTATATTTTACATTAACAGCCTGTCCGATATGGCATTTTTGCGCAGCAAGACGAATTATTTCTATAGATGAGTCTTTAAAGTGATCTGATAAATCAGAATTCAATAAAGTGTACAATTTTTTTACTTTATCAACAGTTAGGGCGTTGTTATCCTTTACTATGAAGAAAGGAAAAATAGTGCGGATGTTTCTAATTCCAAATTCTTTACTAGAGTATGTTTTAGATTTAGTTTCGTCGCTATAAATTGGTTCTAAAAATCCAGCGTCTTTTACTGAAGCTTCAATAAAGTTACAGAACATCTCAATACCCATATTTCGATATAAAATAGGTGTTTTGTAATATCGATCCATTTCAACGATGGCAGCATTCCAGCGCATGTATGAACCATAGTTATAGCCATCCGATAACTCATTCGAACACGACCATGAAATAGGCCAATCAGAGTGATTGAAGTATTGTGTTAATCCTTTTGGTAACTTAGATTTTGCGGAGCGAATTAATTTATTTACATTTTTAGGTAAAATTAAAGCGCCAGAATACGGTGGGCCAGTAAAGTATTTACTTCCTGTAATCGTAACAATATATCCTTTACTGAGATAATTTTGTATGTCTTTTGGATCTAATCTAAGTTGGGAGCCGTCAACAATAACTTGCAGTGATAATTTTTTAAGAGTTTTAAGTTTTTGAACAAACCCATCGCTCGGTGATTGATAGCCCAGTTTTGATTGATCCATTGTATGCAACACTACATGTCTGCCTAATTCATTAGTTTTAGAAATAGCATTAAAAACTTCTTCATCTAATTGGGCGGGAGATTTTAATGCACCATTTTCATCTCTAAAAGGAACTTTAATAAGGTCAACATCTCTAAAACCCTCGATTCTATCACCATTTTTAATTGGGAAATTTAATGCCGTAGTATTCTCAAAATGACATCCTTTCAATGCCGAAGCTACGCCACTTCCAGTTTCGTCTGAAGCTACTAGAATATGTGTGATCTTTTTTTCAGAAATAATTTGAGTTAGTGCTGCAATTTGAAGCGAAGAGTCTGTGCCTGATGGTGAAAAGATTATTTCGCAATCATCACTTAATTTAAATATTTTTCGAAGATTATTTTTTAGTAATTCAGCAAATTCTGTGGTTGTTTTTTTGAAACCGTTCTTTAAACTGTTATTTATTAAAATACTTCTAACTTTATCTGTTTTATCGAAAGCAAAATTAGAGACACTTGATGCAGTCGATGAAGCGAAAGTAAAAGCATCTGGTCTAGGAAAAGGACGGCAACCGTATTTGTTTAACAGTTCAATTTCGTCAATATTCAATCTAAGATCACCACCAGCCATTAATAAATATTCTGTTGGTTTTGCAAGATTTTCGATTATGGGTTTCCAAGAATCTTTACATTCATTATCTGAAGTTTTTAATCCATGAAAAACTTGTAATCCTTCGTGTTGCAAGCCGCATTCTTCAGGTATGTCGGCTTCATTTTTAATTAAATTAATTAATAGATAATCAAGATTTTTTAATTTTTCCTTATCATCTTTAGGTAATAATTTATAAAATATCCGAGTTACTTCAAGTGCTGCGATATCACACAAAACAGTATCTTTTTTATCGCTAGGCAAAGCCTTATACCACAACTGCCATTCGATACCGTATCTTAAGTAAACCAAAGCTAAAACGGGCTGGCTTAAAAATGCCGAACCGATTATAATCGCTTTGTTAGGTATGATTTTAAAGACATTGGGCTCAGTGGTTGAGGCAATTATATTTATGTTATTTATTTTCGGTACAGTATTAAATCTTTTTAAAACGCGAACTAAATAGTTGACATTTTCCTTTTCAAATAAACTACTTCTATTGTATTGATTTTCAATAAGAATGTTGTTTGTCATAGGTGGTATATTTTAAAACGTTCTTCAGAACGAAGTTTTTTAATTAGTAATTAATACGTATCAAATAAATAGTTTCTTCATTTTACGCTTAAATTCTTTTTAGTTATCGTTAGAACTATTCAATTATAAATCAATTAAAACGCTTTGCTTTATAAAGGACTATTCTTTTTATAAGGTAATTATCAAATTTAAAGTAAATTTTTTTAAATGCGTCTTATTGCTAAATAGTAGCTGTTTTGTTTTGCAATATAAAACAATATTTTATTGATTATCTATTTTTACTTTAGTTGAAGTTACAAAACAGGCTCAAAATTGATAATTAAAAAGTCCCTTTTACATAAGCAAAAAGGACTTTTTTGTTCCGTTTAAAAATGATAATTATTGATTTTCTATCGCTATTTCGAAAAGTAAATTAATTCTCTTCCATAGTATGATAGACGTTCATTACGTCATCATCTTCCTCTAATTTTTCAATTAGTTTTTCTACGTCAGCAACTTCGGCTTCTGTCAGTTTTTTAGTGATTTGAGGAATTCTTTCAAATCCAGATGAAAGAATTTCAAGTCCTCTATGTTCTAATTCTTTTTGTATTGTTCCAAAACTATTAAAGGGAGCATAAATTAAAATTCCATCCTCGTCTTCAAAAACTTCTTCAGCACCAAAATCAATTAATTCTAATTCAAGCTCTTCAGGATCCATGCCGTTTGCAGGAATTCTAAAGTTACAAGTGTGGTCAAACATAAATTCAACTGAACCTTGAGTTCCCATAGTTCCGTTACATTTGTTAAAATAACTTCTAACGTTAGCAACAGTACGGTTATTATTATCAGTAGCTGTTTCAACTAGAAGTGCAATTCCATAAGGTGCATAACCTTCAAATAAAACCTCTTTATAATTTGCTGTATCTTTATCAGTTGCTTTTTTGATGGCACGCTCTACATTCTCTTTTGGCATGTTTGCAGCCTTCGAGTTTTGTATTACTGCTCTTAAACGTGAATTTGCTTCAGGATTTGGTCCACCTTCCTTAACAGCCATCACAATATCTTTACCAATTCTGGTGAATGCTTTAGCCATTGCTGACCAACGTTTCATTTTTCTACCTTTTCTAAATTCAAAAGCTCTTCCCATTGCTGTTTATTATTTTGTAGTGCAAAAATACATTTATTAGTTATTTTTTCAATTATTTTTAAGGTAGAATTTTTTTAATCTGTAATTAAATTGGCTTGTGTAATGGATTTTAGATGCTGTATTTTAAATTTACCTGATTTAGAACTTTAGACCTACTAAATAAAGATATTTGTAATCTTGATAAAACATTATTTATTCAAGTTATTATAGTCATTTATGATTGCTATAGCTTCCTTCAAATAGGGACTAGTTTGGATATTTTTGATTTTATAAGCGTTAATATCTTGAAGATAGGTATCATTTTTTAATCGCTCTGTATCTTCTACTGTGTTAGAAATTTTAAAATCGCTTCTAGTTTCTACTATTTTCTTTACCGTTCCCCATAAAGCATCTATTTCATGGACATCTTCAAAAACATCCTCAAAAATTAGTCGGGTAGGTTTTTTTGATGTGTTGTAAATTTCGTTTATATTTTCGTTCGCTAGAATAATTTCGTTAAGAATAGGGTTTAAATTCACTCGCAAATTGCTTCTTTTAATTACTTCTTGAAAATTAGTACGAGGAAAGGGATTAATAGCAATTTTTGCAGCAATTCTTTCATTTTTAAACGCCGTTTTAAAGCTAGATTCTCTGGCTGTTATGCTGTCAAATAAAACAGGAAGAATAACATCTGGAATTATCCCTTTAGCTTGATGACTTTCTCCGTTGCTTTTGTAGAATTTCTCAACAGTAACTTTCACGTAATCTTTTTGATTTTTTTCATCTAAAGCTATTATAGACTGCATCGTTGCTTTTCCAAGTGACGTACTTCCAATTAATATTCCTCTATTATAATCTTGAATCGCAAATGCAAATAGTTCGCTAGCAGAAGCAGAGTTGCCATTTAGCAATAAGACAATAGGACCTTTGTATGTCTTTTCCTCACTACAAACTTCTAATATAATATGATCATTTTGGTTGTTAACTAAAATAGACAAGGGTCCATTTTCTATAAAAATTCCAGCTAATTTAATGGCTTCTTCAATAGAACCACCTCCATTATTTTGAAGGTCTAGCACTAGTCCTTTTACATTCTCTTTTTGAAGTTTTATGATTTCTTTAGCCACATCATTGGCACAACCTTGAATAGCATCTTGGTCAAAATTAGAATAAAAACTAGGGATATTAATATAGCCCACTTTTGTTTCGTTCTCCGCAATAAAACTATACACTGCGTTACTCGTTGCTTTCATTAGTTGTTTTTGGACAGCAACGTTTATAATAGATCCGCTTTTTTTCTGAATGGTCAATTCTATGACAGCATTCGAGTCTGAAAACAACATTTCTCCTATTTTGTCAATTGTCGAACAAGAAACTGCGTATTCTGTTCCATTTTTATTAGAAACTTTCAGAACTACATCGTCTTTGTCAAATTTATTTGTTTTTTCTGCTGGTCCGCCAGGTTCAATTTCGACGATACTTATTTCTTCACTTTCATTAAGCCTAAAAATGAGACCTAATGATAATGTGCTAGTTGATAAGCCGGACATGAAGCTTGATTTAGCTTCTAATGAGAAGTAATTTGTGTGTGGATCAAAATAAGTACAAAAAAGATTTAGAAAGGTATTTTTAAGATCTTTTTCGATTTGATTGTCAGATTCTAATACACTGTTGACTTGGCATAAAGTGGAATCAAAAATTTTAGCTTTAATAGTTTTTTCTAGTGCATTAAAATTTTGAGTCAATGAATCTAAATTGCTGCTTACTTTAGAAATGTCTTCAAGAATATTATACTTTAATCTTTTTTTCCATACGCGCTCTAAGTCATTTTTGACTAAATCAAATGGAAAATTTTTCTTTGAAAACCGAATAGAATCGTTTGTGGTATAATTAAAAGTATCGTTTTGAATCTTCTCTAAAACCTTCTTTTTTCTTATGAGCGCAGTTTTATAAATGGAGAAAAACTCATTCATAAACGAACAATTATTTTTTAAAATATAATCGTCTAATTTAAGTCGGTGCTTTCTAAGCCTTAAATATTCTTTTTTAGTAAAGATGTTTCGATTAAAGTCAAGCGCATCCATAAAATTATCAAAAACATAAACCGACAAGCTATCATTAACAACTTTGGGTTGGAAATGTTCTTGTTGCAGCATCACATTTATTTTTGAAGCTATTTCGCAAGTATTTTCATCACTTTGGCCAAATAATGAAAAAGAAGTCAATAAAAGCGCGAGTAAAGTTTTCGTCATTAGCTACAAAAGGGATTGAATATCAGCACTTGAAAATTCAAGATTTTATTTATAAAAATTCAACCACAAATATAACACTTAATTTGTGGCTGAATTTTAATATTATCTACACCTTTTTTCTGCAATATCTTTCGCAAGCTAGTCTAGATTATTTCTTGTAAAAAGGTAATTTTACTACTTTAGCAGGAACATCATTTTTACGGATTCTGATAAATATATCGCTATCAACAGCGCTATTTGCAACAGTTACATAACCTAAACCAATCCCTTTGTTCATAGATGGTGACATGGTTCCGGAAGTCACAATTCCTATTACAGCTCCAGTTCCATCAACGATCTCGTAGTCATGTCTTGGCACTGCACGTTCTTGCATTTCAAAAGCAACAATTTTTCTAGTAACTCCAGCTTCTTTTTGTTTTTTCAAGTTCTCAGAATTCGTAAATTCTTTATTGAATTTAGTAATCCAACCTAAACCTGATTCTAATGGAGAAGTAGTGTCGCTAATATCATTACCATATAAGCAAAAACCCATTTCAAGACGTAAAGTATCACGAGCAGCAAGTCCAATTGGTTTAATACCAAAAGCAGCACCAGCCTCAAAAACCTTATTCCATATTTGCTCTACTTCATTATTTTTACAATATATCTCAAATCCACCTGAACCGGTATAACCCGTTGCAGATATGATTACATTATCAACTCCCGCAAAATCAGCTACTTCAAAATGATAGTTAGGAATTGTAGCTAAATCTATTGAAGTCAATGATTGCATAGCTTCAACAGCTTTTGGTCCTTGTATTGCCAGCAAAGAATATTCTGCAGAAAGATTTTTCATTTCAGCACCTAAATCATTAAGAGCCGAAATCCATTCCCAGTCTTTCTCAATATTAGAAGCATTTACAACTAATAAATATTCTTCTTCCTTCATTTTATAGATAATTAAATCATCTACAATTCCGCCATCGTGGTTTGGCAAACAAGAATATTGCGCTTTTCCTATTGTTAAAGTTGAGGCATCATTGGAACAAACTTTTTGGATTAATGTTAACGCATTTGGTCCTGAGATTAGGAATTCACCCATGTGAGAAACGTCAAAAACACCAACTGCGTTGCGTACTGTCTCGTGTTCAGCGTTGATTCCTTCGTATGTTATAGGCATATTATATCCCGCAAATGGAAGCATTTTCGCTCCTAAACCTTCGTGTATATGGGTAAGCGCAGTATTTTTCATTGTGTACTTGTATAAATTTTTAAGTCGCTAATTTATTGCTTTTTTATGGAGTAGCAAAGGAGTTTGAGACTGAAATTGAAAGTTTCAATCGATTTCTTAAAACTACTATTTCCAATTAATTATATTGTTTTTTGGAGCTATTTCCAGCTATCCATTGCAAGTCCTCGTTTCGCCAAAAAATGGCTCAACTGTGGGCTTTTCATTTCTATCTGGGCTAGGGAATTTCTGCTTTATTACAGCTTTATTTTCAATTAGTTGCTTTTTTTAAATTAAAGAAATAATGCTTCACTAAACCTTCTGTGGGTTTAATGAAGCACTAAAGATCTGTTGTTTTTTAATTCTTTATTTCTAAAGTATCATTCCAAGTGGCTCCACTGATATCTGTTAATATAATTTTATAAATTCCACTTGATAAATTTGCTAGCTTTTGATCCTTGATTTGCAATGTAGCTTTAGCACCTAAAGGAATTATCATACTATGAACGCCACTTTTAATCTTAGCGACGTAATTATTTTTAATATTTTCTTTAGGGAAGTTTGCTAGTGCATTTTGGTTTAGTTCTAGAACTGCATTTTCATTAGCATCGATAAGTGTGATGCCAATTAAAAATGAACCATAAACATCGGCACCTTCGACTCTAAATAATTGAAAAGAAAGAATATCTTGTTTGATTGTTGAATTAGTAACTTCGACTTTAGGTTTGACAGACATATTATGTAATGTTCCATAAACTCCACCATGAAAATATTGGTTTGTAATTAAGGTCAAGGCCAAAATTGCTAGTGCACCACCAAACACTATTTTATGCAATGAATTCAATTGAATAGGTAAAATTCCGGAACCTAACCAATTGTATATTTTATACTGCGTGATTTTGTAATTTCTTGTTTGCAGGAAATAATCTAATGAATATTTTCCACTACCAGATAAGAATAGTGTAAAGCCAGAAGCAACACCTAAAACTCCAATTTGCCATTCATCTAAGCATGTAGTTCCAAGCCATCCGGAGCCTAGTAAGATTCCCATTGCTAAACTAAAAACGCCAATACTCATAAGGCGAGTGAACAGTCCTAACATCAAAAGTAGACCTACAATTCCTTCAATTATAGTGAAAGCAGCCATTGCCCACCATAATGCATCAGGATTGCTAACGAGATATTCGATCATTGGTTTTATACCTAAAGCATTCGGTAAAAAGTGATTAAATTTTTCTCCAATGTAACCTGCAGTTTCTGGATCTAATTTGTTTTCTAAAATTAAGCGGCGCCAGAATGCGGAAAAGTAAGTCCATCCTACAACAAGACGTATAGTCAAAGTGAAAAGTCCAGCCATATGATAGGACTGCAATAATTCTTTATTTTGCATTTTTTAAATATTTTATAATAATAGATAATTTGATTTAAGCGAAGTTTATTTTGCTTAAATTAAAGATTTTTAATCTTTTATATAAAATATAGTAGGGAGGAATCCAGCTAGATTCTTTGCTTGAAGGAATGTATTCCTTAATTTCTGAATCGTAAAAGAGAGCTACAGAAATAGATGCAACTGACGGGATTTTTTTAAGGATATTATTCTTGACTTCTTGAGTTTCCCTTTTTTCGGAAGTATTCTCTATTATAGAACAATAGTTAGAAAAGTTATTTGCAGTCTTTATAGGATTTAGCGGTTTAGTTGTAGCGATTTCTAAAGAAGATTCTACATTGTTTCGCATTGAACAAGGTGCTATTAACAACAAAAATGCCATTACAAGAATGACAAATGATTTTATTGGATTAACAACTTCTCTATTCATTTTAACTTTTTTCAAAAATATAATTGTGGACTTTCTTGGTTTGATTCGTGAATTTTCAAAAGTATCAAATAGGACAATGGATCGCAAGGAAGTAATCAAATTTTAAGAATTCATTACCAATTGAAGTATTTGTTCTTACTTCTATATTTATTTCAAGAAATCAAAAGTTTACATTCTGCTAGTTTATAGTTTTTGAATTAACACTTGTCAATTAGTACATCAATACTCAATTTCTACTCCTCTTAAATGTTCTTAAATTTTAATAAATTCACATTAACTGACCAATCTTTTCATAAAATTGACTTTTAAACTTATATGCCTTACATGGTAAAAAAAATGCTATTTAGATCATAATAACTAAAATTTTCTTGCAAATTCTTTCGGCAATTTCTTTACTCGTGTAACATTCATGATCTTCATTGAGAAATAATTTCACGTCTTGATTCATTTTTTGAACCCACATATTATCTGGTCTATAACTATCTTTCTCGCCATAAAATAATTTTACTTTTGTTAACGGCTTTTCTGTTTCGTAGCGCAACCTTGTAGACGATACCGCAATTAAGTTGTCAATTTTAAGACCAGATAATCCTGCTTTCCATGCAATAGTTCCGCCAATACTAAATCCTAAAACGGAGACGTTTTCTTTCTCTTTTAGAATTAAATTTGCAACTGCTTTTTCAATTCCGCCATTGATAAACTGATTATGTAAACTTTCTGAAGTATAACTAATATTATTAACAGCCCCCAACTCACAACTGTCATAATACTTTAATTCAAAATGATGCTCCAAAATGGAGGTGTAATGAATGATCCATTCTGATTTTTCTCTACCCCATAAATCAGATATCAGTAAAAGTTTTTGTTTTGACATAATTTATGGTGTTAATACTGAATTATAATCTCAGATAAATACTTCGAGATTTATAATGCTATTTTCTCTGCATTTTCTAATTTCTCAATCAGCGCAGATTTAATTATTGTGAACGCATAATCTTTTGCCTCAGCGAATGAAACATCATACTTGCGCTCAATATTTTGTAATTCAGCAGGAAAGGAGGTAAGTATCTTGTTGTAATAATCGTCTAAAATTTCTTTTGAAGGCATTTCAAAATTGATTCGCAATTGAAATCTTCGCATTAAAGCAATATCAATAATTTCGGGATGATTAGTAGCACAGATTAGTAGTGCATTTTTTGGAAAATAATCAATTAGTTGGATAATAGTATTCACTAAACGTCTCATTTCGCCAACGTCCTTATCGTCATTTCCTCTAGCTTTTCCTATCTGGTCAAACTCGTCTAAGAACAAAACTGCATTATCTCTTCCGGCTTTGTCAAAAACTTGTTTGATATTTTGTGAAGTCTCACCAATTCTGGAACAAACTACATTACTTAAGTTTAATGTCAAAATAGGTTTTCCTATTGCATTAGCAATCGCTTTTGCAGTTGTAGTTTTACCGCAACCCGAATTTCCTTGAAGCAAAATTTTATTGTTGACTGGCAAGCCAAATTTAGTCAGTTCGTCAACATATTTGTGTTCCTTGATCAGTTGATGAATACTTTTTTGGTTGTACTGATTTAGAAAAACATCGTCCAATGAAACAATTTCTTTATCATTGATGAGAAGGTTATGTAACTCCATTTTTGTAGTTGTGTATTTTGGCTACGAAATTAAGCAATAATATTATGTAGAACTATATATTTATGTTTTGCGGTTTTTATTTATCTGCGAGATTGATAGATTAATTTCTGACAATTATTCTTTTATCAAAATTTAAAAGATGTCATAAAAAAAGCTAAATCCATGAAGCTTTAGTACTTCTTAGATTTCGCTTAAAATAATTATATTTAATACTCTTTGATTTTTATAATATCTTAAAATATTGCGTTTTAAAACAAATCATTTAGTTAGTTTGTTTTTGTATCCACTTTGTAATTTCGTCTAAAGCAACAGGCGAAAATGTTTGTTCTATTTTATCGTATTCTGTAGGTGATCCTGTGGTACTTTCTTGGAATAAATGGTTCAAATTCGGAAATTCAATTGTAGTCACATTTTTATTAACACCTTTTATCAATGCATTTTTTATTGCCGTTAAGTTTTCTTTTGGCGGAACTTGCAAATCTTTTTCTCCATTGACTGCTAAAACTGGGCATTTTACTTTTTCTAACACTGCTTGTGGGTTATATTTTAGAAAATATTGCATCCATGGACTTGTTATTACACTTACTCGCAAGCTTATATATTGCTCTTTTGTCATTCCTTGCGGAATTTCTTTATCGCTATTATCTTTAATAAGTTCGTTGAGATGATTCCTTAATTCTGACTTTAGTTTTTCATCATTGTTAGATTGCACAACCATTTCAAGAAGCTTTGCGTTACCCTCAACTGATTTTTTTATTTCCATTTCTGGTGCTCCGTTTGCTTTAGCGATTAATTTTTGCTGAAGTAATACTATTTTGTCACCTTGAATTCCAGTTCCAGCTAACAGCACTATAAAGCTAATATCTTTAGATTTTGCAGCTACCATTGGAGCAATTATACCACCTTCACTATGACCCATCAGCCCAATTTTCTTTGGGTTAATTTCTTTTCTAGTTTTTAAATAGGTAACAGCACTTTCGACATCAGTTGCAAAATCTGCGGATGTTGCCGTTTCAAAATTACCAGTGGATTTTCCAAAACCTCTGTCATCATATCGTAGCACTGCAATTCCATTTTTTGTTAAATAATCAGAAATCACTAAAAACGGTTTGTGTCCTAATAATTCTCCATCTCTATTTTGTGCTCCACTACCTGATATCAAAATTACGACTGGATAATTACCATCTTTTTTAGGGAGTGTTAACGTTCCTGCTAAACTAATATTCGCTTTTGCATTTGGAAAAATGACATCTTCTGAATAATAAGAATAAGGTTTTGTTGGTTCCTGAGATCTTTTTATGACTTCTTTTTCGATCTCTTTTCTGGAGAGATTCATTGGAAATTCTTGGCTAGCTTGCTTAAAAGTTCCAACAATTTCATCATTTTTTAACTCTCCATTGTATTCAATCAATGCATTTGAAACTTCAAATTTTATTTTTGAGTTTTCGAATGTAGTTTTGGTTACAGGAATACCTTTTGCGCCTTGATCAGGACTATCCATCGTAGAGCTAAGCACAGTTCCAGATTTGGTTACATTAAAAACGAGTCGAAGTTGCGTTCCTTGAACTTTTAAAATGCCGTACCATTGTCCTGTAACATCTTGAGCAGACATAGTCACTGAAACGAATAAAATAAGTAATATTACTAAAAATTTTTGCATTATAATTTGTGTTTAACCGTGTTTTAATATTTTGCTGATTGGCCTTCTTTAGGTAATGAATTTTTGATAAATTCTCTTATATCTTCATTTGCGGTTTCCAAATCGTTTTTTCTCAAATACATCATGTGTCCACTTCTATATCCTTTCCAACTCATTCTATCTTTTAACTTTCCGCTAGGATCCATTTGCCACATATTATACTTTGCATTAAAATAATCGCAAGCACCATCGTAATAGCCAGACTGTACCATAACGTTCAGATAAGGATTTTGCGCCATTGCTTGGCGTAAATTTTCACCTGTAGCATCATTAGATCTATCCCACGGATTAACTGGACCAAACATATTGTATTTAAAATCAGTTTTATAATTTAAATTATTTCGAAGATATAAATTGATTGCAGGAGTGAATGAATGCAACCAAGAAGTTAACTCAGCATTAAAATCCGGTCGGTCTCCAGCGTCTTTTTTATCAATTCCTTTATAGCGAGAATCTAATCTTCCCACAGTGAATCCCTCATCTCTAAGTAATTCTTTCCAAAAAGAATTTAATGGTATATCTAAATTATTTTGCAGAATTACTTTCTCTGAAATTCCAGAATAGCGTGCGATCTTAGCAGCTATTTCTTTTCTTTTTTGCTCCTCTAGCGAACTTCCTTTACTTAAAGAAGGTAACAGTTCATTCATGGTAAACTCTTCTACTTCTGGAAGCATAGCCGTTAAATCTTTACTTTGTAAATCTGGACTTAGTTTATTATGAAACCAAGCTGTAGCAGCAAAATAAGGTAGTTTAAGAGCCGCTTCTGTCGCAACGCCTCGAGTAATTCCTAAATCTGTAGGAGAAACTAAAATTACTCCGTTAAGATACATCCATTCGCTGTTTTGCAATTCTAACGCAAGTCCAGAAACACGAGTTGTTCCATAACTTTCACCAATTAAATATTTTGGAGAAGCCCAGCGATTCGTACGAGTTACAAATCCGCTAATCCAATCCGCTAAGTATTTAATATCAGCATTGGTTCCAAAAAATTTTGCTTTCGGAATATCTTTACTGGTTGCTCTTGAATAAGCAGTATTCACCGGATTTACAAAAACAATATCAGCAACATCTAATATTGAATATGGATTTTCTTTTATGCTATAAGGTTGCAAAGGATATCCTTCATCATCGATATTTATTAAACTCGGACCTGTATAAGCGATTTGCATCCAAACTGAAGCAGAACCAGGTCCGCCGTTGAAGGAAATTACCAATGGTCGCGAAGCGCGATCTTTAACATTGGAACGCTCGTAATACGTATAAAATAATCCTGCTATAGCTTTGCCTTCTTCGTCCCAAACTGGCATCGTTCCCGTTGTTGCCTTATACGCAATTTTTTGTCCTTTAATAGTAGTGCTGTGCTCAGTAATTACATTTTGGTCGGGGTTGAAAACCAAATTTGAAGCAGAATCAGTTTCTTTATTTACCTCTTTTTTATCCTTTGTTTCTTGCGCATTAGTATGATTGACAAAGCCTGATAATAATAGTATTAGTAAAATTTTTTTCATGAAATAGTTGGTCTAGATTAGTTCATTATTTTTAATAGGATACTAAAGTATTGTTTTTAAAAATAATAACAAAAAAGAACAGAAATCTAATTCATAAATTGTAATCATTTAGATTGTTCTATGAAGAATAAATAAGTGTTGTAGCAACTTGTTTTAATTTATAATATGTATTTTTAGAGAAATAATGAAAAGATGATAGCTATTACAATTGATAAAGCAGAAGTTTCTAAAATATACAAATCAATTGATAAGTACACGCACAAAGGTATTCAAGGTCATGCATTGTTAATTGGCGGTAGCTATGGAAAAATAGGATCGATCTGTTTATCTTCGAAAGCTGCTTTAAAAACGGGTTGCGGCTTAGTTACTGCATTTATTCCCAAATGTGGTTATGACATTGTACAAATTTCCATTCCGGAAGTGATGGTTTTAACAGATGAAAAAGAGGAATTTATTTCGAATATAAATTTTGAAATTATTCCACAAGCAATAGGAATCGGACCAGGAATAGGGCAGGAACTACCAACTCAAAAAGCCTTTTACGAATTTCTAAAAACTAATAAAACTTCATTAGTGATTGATGCTGATGCTCTAAATATTATGTCACTAAACAAATTATGGCTGAAATTACTGCAGCCAAAAACGATTCTTACTCCTCATCCAAAAGAGTTAGAAAGACTCATTGGAAAATGGAGTTCTGATAATGAAAAAATGGAAAAAGTAATTGCTTTTTCTAAAGAATATGATTTGGTAATAGTAATGAAAGGAGCTCCAACTCATATTATTGATGGCGAAATAGTTTATGAAAACAGTACAGGAAATGCGGCTTTAGCTACAGCGGGAAGTGGTGATGTTTTAACTGGAATGATTACGAGTTTACTGGCACAATCATACGAACCTATTAACGCTGCGATTTTTGGAGTTTATCTTCATGGTTTGACAGCTGATATCGCATTACCAGTCACTGGTTATCAATCATTTATTGCTTCAGATATCATTGAGAACATTGGTAAAGCCTATCTCACATTAGAAAATTAATTTAAAGGACAAGAACTGCCATAAAAATAACAGTAGTTATTTGTAAGTTTGCAAAACCGGTAAAAACGCTATTAAAGGTAGAATATGGAAAATAAACCCCATCTAAGAAACGTAAATGTTACTCGATATATAATTCCTCTGCGAGAAGGCGGCTCTTTACCTGCTTTGGCAGAAGCCGATGACGATTTTAAATATGTTTTAAAATTTAAAGGAGCAGGCCACGGTGTAAAAGCGTTAATTGCCGAATTAATAGGTGGAGAAATAGCCCGAGTTTTAAAACTAAAAATGCCAGAACTCGTTTTTGCAAATCTTGATGAAGCTTTTGGACGAACAGAAGCTGATGAGGAAATTCAAGATCTTTTACAAGGAAGTCAAGGGCTTAATTTAGCGATGCATTATTTATCGGGAGCTATAAATTATGATCCTGTTGTAACAGTTGTCGATGCAAAATTAGCTTCGCAAATAGTCTGGCTAGATGCTTATATTACAAATGTAGATCGAACTTTTAGAAATACAAATATGTTAATGTGGCATAAAGAATTATGGCTTATCGATCATGGTGCTTGTTTGTATTTTCACCATTCTTGGAACAATTGGGAAAAACATGCTATCAGTCCTTTTACTTTAATAAAAGATCACGTATTGCTACCGCAAGCCTCTGTTTTAAATAAAGTTGATTTAGCGTTTAAAACTATTTTATCTCCGGCTGTGCTACAATCTATTGTTGACTTGATTCCTGAAGAATGGTTGATTTGGGAAGATAGTGAAGAAACTCCTGAAGCGCTTCGTAAAGTCTATCTTCAGTTTTTGTTAATCCGATTGAATCATTCTGAAATTTTTATAAACGAAGCTCAAAATGCAAGAAAAACACTTATATGAGTACGCGGTAATCCGTGTTGTGCCAAGGGTAGAGCGCGAAGAATTCCTCAACGTAGGTATTATGGTTTTTTGTAAAAGAGCTAAATTTGTTAAAATGCTTTTTGCAGTTGATGAAGCTAAAATGCAATTATTCGCAAGCGATTTAGATTTGGAGCAACTGCAGCTAAACTTAGAATCATTTCAAAAAATTGCGCATGGAGCTAAAAACGGCGGACCTATTGCTCAATTTGAGCTTTCAGAACGATTTCGTTGGCTTACAGCTTTACGAAGTTCTGCGATTCAAACATCAAGACCACATTCTGGTTTTAGCAGTAATTTAGACGAAACAGCGGAACGTTTATTTGAGGAAATGGTATTATAAATGATTTTATCGATTTCGGTTCAAATGCTTTGCAAGTTGTGCGCCCATACTATAACAAGATTGCAGTAAATATCCGCCAGTAGGAGCATCCCAATCGAGCATTTCTCCAACGCAAAAGTGATTTTTGATTTTATTTAATTCGAAATTTTTGTCAACTTCGGTTAACGAAATACCGCCCGTTGTTGATATAGCCTCATCGATAGGAGAGCTGCCAATAATCTCGATAGCCAAGTTCTTAATATTCTTTGCTAATAAATCAGGATTTAAATACGTTTCTTTTGAAAGATATTTTTTTAAAAGTCCAATTTGCGCAGTAGTTAATTTTAATTCTTTTTGCAGTGATTCACTAGTCTTTTTAAAAGTAGAATTTCTAATTTTAAACGATATTTCTTCCTGATTTAATGTAGGTTTTAGATCTAAGTAAATAGTGGCTTTATTATCTTTTCTAAGTTCTTCCCGAATTTGTGGACTCAACGCATAAATAGCATTTCCTTCTAAACCAAAACGAGTGATTACAGCTTCCCCTTTTTGCTTTTTATTCAAACAACTAACTGCTATGTTTTTAAGCGGAGTTCCTTCATGCTCATTAATAAAATCATGCGGCCAATCGACTTGGAAGGCACAATTTGAAGCTTGGAACGGAACTATCACAATATCTTTCAAATTGAAAAAATCAATCCATAATCCATCAGATCCTGTTACTTTCCAACTCGAACCACCCAAAGCAAAAATCGCGTAATCTGATTTAATTTCGATATTCTCATTGAAAATAAGAGCTTCATCCTCTCCCCAACTTGTCCAATTATGATTGTTTTTAATAACTACGCCGTTTTTTTCAAGAATCATTAAAATAGCGTTCAAAACGGAAATGGGTTTTATACCTTTTACGGGATATACTCTTTTACTACTTCCAATGTAAGTTGGAATACCAATGCTTCCCATCCATTCTCTTAAATTTTGATTATCAAAATTTCGTAATGATTCTTCAAGAAAATTAGGTGGTGTGTAGCGATTGATAAGTTCATCGATTGGTTCAGAATGTGTCAGATTAAATCCTCCTTTTCCGGCTACTAGAAATTTTCTACCAAGTGTTTTGTTTTTTTCGTAGATCGTAACTTTAAATTTTTCACAATCAAGTAAAGCAGCGAGAATAAGTGCTGTTGATCCTCCTCCAATAATTGAAACTGATTTTTTCACAGTGCAAAAGTAATATTTAAAAGAAGTAAAAGTACTATCAAGAAGTAAAGTAGCAAGTGCGTTTTATCTTGGGCATCACCGAAAAGTAGAAAATAATATTTATAATCTCATTTCAATGCTGCTTTGCAATCGGACTCTTTGTTAGATCTCTACTTTTTGGATAAAAAAACAAACCATGCCTTCGCTATCTAATCAGCAATCTATCACGAAATAAAATCTAAGTTAATTTTTAAAAATTTCTTTTTCTAGTACGATAAATTCTAATGGAGTATCTGAGATAGGAATGTGAACATCACTTGCAGGAAAAGGTTCTCGCAATCCCGTATCTTTATAACCATTGCGTTTATACCACGAAATAAGCTCCTCTCGAACTGAAATTACGGTCATTATGATTTTTGGTAAATCTAATTCAGCAGCGTAAATTTCTGCTTGTTGCAACATTTTTTTTCCAACACCGCTATTTTGTAATTCTGGAGAAACTGTCAGCATTCCTAAATAGATTTGCTTTTCTTTTTTAACCAATAGTACACAACCTATAATCGTATTATTTTCGGTAAATTTCAAAATTTTATTTTGTGGATGCGCGATAATTTCTGTTAGTTCTTGTTCAGTCGTTCTAAGTCCTTCCAAAAGGTTTGCTTCAGTTGTCCATCCTTTTTTTGAAGACTCTCCGCGATACGCTGAATTTATTAAATTGTTTAATTCTAAAGCGTCTTCTAGAACTGCAGTTGTGATCATTTGAATTAGGAATTTGGGTCAATAAGTCTCCAAAGATAAAAAAAGAATGCATAATTTAGCACCCATTAATCTCAGCTTTATCGTGAAATTTTCTACTAATTAAAAAAATATCCGAATTACAGATTAATAAATAAAAAGGAACATTTAAAGAAACTCTGTAAAAATCAAGATGTTCCAATACGGAATTTGTTTTTTTTGTAAAAAACTCCTCTTCTTGTGAGTCATTCTTGCTTGTTTTTAGTACTTTGGCTTTAAATAACTTCGATGTTAAATTAGATTATTATGAAATATAGAGTAGCAACTTCGTCATTAAATCTTACCGATTTTCCTCCGACGATGGATAATTCTACCATTTTAGCAAATATCCCTTACAGACATACTGTTAAATTAATTGACAACACGCATGCAGATTGGTGGAAAGTGAAGCTTTTAAATACGGATAAAGAAGGTTTTGTTTGTTCGAAAGATTTAGAACTTCTCGACGAAACGCTACACAAAGGTTCTGATATTGAAATTCCTAATTTCGAAGCAAGTCCCAGATCAAGTTTGGATAGTAAGGAAGAAACTTATAAGCCTATTGGCAATCCAGATATTCCTTTCAGAGACTTAACAAGTGTAGAATCTAAAAAGACTTCGATCAAAAAAATTATCGATGCTTTAGACGTTGAAAAAAGTTTTAGATACGAGAAAGATGAAGCAGACACTTATTGCAATGTTTACACATTCGACTTTTGTTTTTTTGCAAGAGTTTATATTCCAAGATTAAGATGGACAGATAAGGCAATCGAAGAATTAGAAAAGGGTAATGAAGTGCAGCTTATTTTTAATGAAACGGTAAGACCTTTCTACTCCAATTATCTTTATGACTGGTTTTTAGAATCATCTAAAGATTTTGGTTGGGAACAAATGTCAGATGTAGATGAATTACAGAAGAAAGTAAATGAAAATGGTGGAGTGGGAGTCATAGCCGCTAGACGTTTTATAATGCATAAGTCAGGTCATGTAGTAGTTGTAGTTCCTGAAACAGAAACAGAAAAAGCATTTAGAGTTGATGGAAAGGTGATTTATCCTTTACAGTCTCAAGCGGGATATGATAACTATAATTATTTCTCGGAAGTTAGAAAAGACTGGTGGGCGAATCCTGATCCCGAAAAAGGATATTCATCAGCGATTTTTTACTATCACGAATAAGAAATAGCGTAATATAAAAAAAGACTTTTTAAAGGTACCATCCTTTAAAAAGTCTTTTTTTTATAAACCTTATTCGAACTGAATATTAAGACAATACAGCGTCCTTCTTAATAAGTAACGAACTGCAAAAACCATTTTCATAATATTTAGCATGGAAGCTAGCATAGATCTGATTATAGATTTCTATTGGATCTGTTGAATGTATATTTATAACTAACATTTCCTCTATGATAGAAATAAAGTCAGCAGGAACAACAGTTTCTTTACCGTGAACAATTGATTCAAATGTGAAATTATTCCATTCTAAATTACATATTGGATTTTCAATCTCGTGTAACAAGGAGTGGTCCATAATGAAAACAAGAAATTGTAGTACTTCTTTTAAATGCTTTTCTTCAAAATAATCAAACATTCTAAATTCAATACCGTGATTTTTATGCTTGTGAAAATTGATATCAAGTCCAATTTTATCGATTTGCTCGTAATCTGAAATTTGTGAATATCGATTTACCCACCACATTGGATTATCATGCATAGGATGTGCTGTGAAATCCATTTGTACAATCTTACCAGTTTTCATAACTTCGGTATCATAAGTACCTATTCCTATGTATCTAGACATCGCACATCTCTGCGAAGCCTTAGTTAAATTGACAGTGGAATCATTATGAGAAAGATAATCAGATGAGCCAAATTTGATCATAAATAGCGGGCTCAACCACTGAAATAATCTAATAGTGCGTTGGTGTTTTTTAATAAAATCTATTTTATCTTTAATTTCACCTGCAGTATTTAATTCTGTAGGAATGGTCAAATTAAAATGATACGTCATGTTATTGAAAACAGAATAATTATCATTATTTGATACAAATATTGCAAAAGGATGATTTTGCGAACAAATTTTTATTTTTCCAAACTGAGGAAAAATATTTTCTTGTTCCATACCATTTTGTAAATTCGTAGTAAACTCATTCTTAATTTTAGCCAACTCTGCTATGACGCTATCAACGTCTTTTTTGTAAAAATCTTGGGTTACAAATTCAATAGTATCACCATCAAAAATGAATTTTTTCTGAAGTTCGTCAACAAAATAGCTGTTGTTTTTTTGTAATTTATCAAAGATACTTTCTCCTGAATATTCTGGATTCGGTTCTTTATCGATAGGATCTAAAGTTTCATGCTCATTATTAACATCAGTCTTAGTAAACGAATGAGAATTCATTAAAACAGGAATGTGGTACTCTTTATCAGTTAAGATTTTTAATAAAGAATTTTCAAATACATTTTCTTTATAATTCTTAAAATGATTGATACTGTACTTCTCATGCAGACCTTTGGTTAGCAAAAAATCCTTATCCACCGTACGGTGTTTTTCAAACTCTAAATAACATTCATTCTCAATACCAACTCCCCAATAAAAATCGTTCGATTTGTACTGATTAATGTATTCTTTATGTTTGTCCAATAATTCAATTTCAAAACTAACATCATTCATGCTATGATTCGTCATAAACTTTTTTCTCCTTTTTTTAAATAAATTATGTTGATATGGGAAGCTACTTTATCAGGTAGTTTTTTTAAAGCATTGCGAGTCTCTCTGATTTTTTAACAGTCAAAAAGAATAATAATACTTAAGTTTTGTTTTTTTGTGAGGATAAATTGTTTTTTCTATTCTTAAAAGATAGGAACGCAAACAACTTATATTTTGCAAAAGTAGTTAAAATTTAAGTCTAAATCAATCAGGATTTTGAAATTATTTTATAGAGTAATTTTGCACCTATTTTCTTAACTAAATTTTTGATTTCAAAAGCTATTCGCGAGAAGTAATTACTTGAAGATGTTGCGGTAGCAGTTTTACGGATTCTCTTGTCATAGGAGCCAATATCATAGATTTTATGAGACAATTAACTCTCGCTATTCGCTGTATCTTTCTGCTTGAACAACAAGCATAAAGGATGCCGCTGCTATCAAGGCTAAATTACCTGTTTTTTCTATATGATTAGTATAGAAAAGAGCGTTGATATTATTGTTGGTTAAATAGATTATTTAATAGATGATAAAAATTAATCCTCATTACATTTTTACTTTCCGTAAAAATGTAATGAGGACTATAACTTTAAAATATAATAGAAATTTTAGTGTATTAAAAACTCTTTCAAATCTTGATAGGTTTTAATTTTTACGCTTACTTTTTCTTTATTTAAAACGCTTTCTATCTGGCTTGGTATAGGTAGTTTTATATTTAAAGCAGGTTCTACGGTATCTAAAAACTTGATAGGGTGAGCAGTTTCTAAGAAAATCCCAATTGCATCTTCATGATTTGCTAACTCTTTTTTCAATCCTAGATAACCAACAGCTCCGTGAGGCTCTGCAATATAACCACTTGTCTTGTAGATCGCTTTCATCGCCTCAAGAGTTTCTTCATCAGAAAATGTGTAAGATGAGAAATCTTTCTCGAACTGTTCTAAGTCGTTATAATACATTTCTTGAATTCGGATAAAATTACTTGGATTCCCCACGTCCATCGCGTTTGATATAGTTGCTTTAGAAGGTCTTGGCTCATAAATTCCATTCTCTAAAAATCTTGGTACAGTATCATTTATATTGGTAGAGGCAACAAAATGTTGTATTGGTAAACCTAATTTTTTAGCAATAATTCCAGCACAAATATTTCCAAAATTCCCACTTGGACATGAGAAAATTAATGGTTTGTTGTGTTTTTTCAGTTCTTTGTACGCAAAGAAGAAATAAAACATTTGTGGTAACCAGCGCGCGATATTAATTGAATTCGCCGAAGTTAAATTTTTGTCGTTTAAATCTGAATCTAAAAATGCTTTTTTGACCATATCTTGACAATCATCAAAAACACCGTCTACTTCAAGAGCAGTTATGTTTTGACCTAAAGTAGTTAATTGTCTTTCTTGTATATCGCTTACTTTTCCAGAAGGATATAAAATTATTACTTCAACACCTTTCACACCAAGAAATCCACTTGCTACAGCGCCACCAGTATCTCCTGATGTAGCAACCAAAACCGTGTTTTTACTTTCCTTATTATCTTTATTAAAATATCCTAAACATCTAGACATAAATCGTGCGCCAACATCCTTAAAAGCCATTGTTGGTCCATGAAATAATTCGAGAGAATAAATATCTTTTTCGACTTCAATCACTGGAAAATCAAAACACAAGGTGTCTGCAATAATTTCTTTTAAAACAGTGGTAGGAATTTCATCGCCTACAAATTGCGCGATAGCCTCAAAAGCTATTTGCTCGTTGCTTAAATTTTCGATAGTTTCAAGAAAATCAGCATTTATTGGTGTTATTGTTTCCGGAAAATATAAACCTTTGTCAGACGCTAATCCTTGAATTACCGCCTCTTGAAAAGAAACTTTAGGCGCGTTATGGTTTAAACTGTAGTATTTCATTGTGATTTTTATTGCGGATTATAGATTTTTGATTTTTTAGTAAACTCGTTACATCTGGAATCAAAAATTTTTAATCAAAATTCTTAAATTATTTTATTCTTAAAATGTACTTTAGATAAGAGATTGAAGATTTGTAATTTTTGGTAACGAAGTTATATCTGAAATCAAAAATTGTTAATTAAAAATCTTAAATTATAATTTTCACTCCTTCATCATTTACTTTCGACACATGAATTTCATAAGGTAAATTCATATTTTCATAAACCTCACTCATCGCTTTTGCAATTTTTTCTGCAGTTGCTGCACCTTTGCTTAAAGCAAATATTGATGGTCCAGATCCTGATATTCCAGATCCTAATGCGCCGTTGTCAATAGCAGTTTGCTTAATTAAGTCAAATCCTGGAATCAAAACACTTCGTAAAGGTTCTACAATTTCGTCGTGAAGTGATCTACCAATCAAATCATAATCTTTAGTATACAATCCTGAGATTAATCCACCTAGATTTCCCCATTGCACAATGGCGCTTTTCAACGATACATTTTGCTTTAATACCGAACGTGCATCGGAAGTTTTTAATTCAATTTGTGGATGTACCACTGTTGCGTACAATTCAGATGGACTTTCTATCTTAATTATATCTAGTGGATTGTAACTTCTTACTAACGTTAAACCACCCAAAAGAGCAGGAGCAACGTTATCAGCATGCGCATTTCCACTAGCAAGCTTTTCACCTTGCATGGCAAACAATACCAATTCTTTTCTTGTAAAAGGTCTACCAAGTAATTCGTTTATTCCAAAAACAGCTCCCGCCGAACTAGCAGCACTACTTCCAATTCCACTTCCGGCTTTTATGTTTTTATAAATTTCGATTTCGAATCCAAATTCACTTTCTAAATTTTCAAGCATGGCTAAAGCTGCAACACCTGCTACATTTTTTTCTGTTTCTAGCGGTAAATCGGCACCAACTATTTTAGTAATTCGAACTCCTTTTACATCTGATTTGCGAATAATCATTTCGTCACCCGCAGTTTCTAAGCAAAGTCCCAGCACATCAAATCCACACGAAAGATTTGCGATAGTTGCGGGACAAAATATTTTTATTTCATTCATGATATTATTAAATCTTGTAGCTTAAAGTTTTTTTGCCTTTTGGTATTTTATCTGTTACCGATAAGACAAAAACTGTTTACTTTAAACTAATTAATTATTCCCAATTCTGATCACATCTGCAAAGATTCCAGATGCGGTAACCGCAGCTCCTGCACCAGCTCCTTTAATTAATAAAGGTTGGTCAACATAACGATCCGTGAAAAATAAAACGATATTGTCTTTACCTTCTAAATTGTAAAAAGGGTGATCTTTCGGTATAAAACGCAATCCTACATTTGCTTTACCATTTTCAAATTGGGCAACGTATTTGAGTCTTGAATCTTTGCTTAATGCTTCTTTATAAATATTTTCAAAATGGGAAGCATGTACTTTCAAAGACTCAAAAAAGGCTTCGTTTGATGTTGTCTCAAGACATTCTGCAGGCATAAATGATTCGTTAGTGATGGCGTCAATTTCCATTTGGTAACCACTCTCCCTAATTAGAATAAGTATTTTTCTAGCTACATCAATTCCACTTAAGTCAATCTTAGGATCTGGCTCAGTAAATCCTTGTACTCCAGCTTCTTTGACGACATCATGAAAAGTGTTTTTTTGGTCGAAATTATTAAAAATAAAATTCAAACTTCCTGATAAAACCGCTTGTATTTTATGGACTTTGTCACCAGAAGCAACTAGATTTTTCACTGTATCAATTATTGGCAATCCAGCTCCAACATTAGTTTCAAACAAGAAGGGTGCATTGAATTTTTGTGATAAATTTTTAAGCTTTTTATAATTATCATATTCAGATGCGCAAGCTATTTTATTACAAGTGACAACTGCAATATTGCGTTTTAAATAATGCTCATAAGTTTTAGATATACTTTCGTTAGCTGTGATATCCACAAAAATACTGTTGCGTAAATTCAGATCTTTTACTGCTGAGATAAAATTTTCTTGATCGGCAGTTTCTCCATTTTGTAGTAACGATTGCCATTCATTCAAGTCTATTCCTTCCTCATCAAAATGCATCTTTCTAGAATTTGAAATCGCCACCACACGCACATTTATTTTGAGATTTTCTTTAAGATAATTATTTTGTTGGTGGATTTGCTCGATAAATTTTTCACCTACATTACCAACACCCATTACAAATAAATTAAGCTGTTTTGTATTCTCTTCAAAGAAATTTTCGTGCAACGTATTCAAAGCTTTTTTGACATCTCTTTCATTTATAACCGCTGAAATATTTCTCTCGGATGCACCTTGAGCAATTGCTCTAATATTTACGTTGTTTTTCCCTAAAGTACTAAACATTCTTCCGCTCAAACCTTGATGATTTTTCATATTTTCACCAACTAAAGCGATGATGCATAGATTTCTTTCTACAATGCACGGATCGATTTTGTTTTGTGAAATTTCAACTTCAAAAGCTTTATTAATAACTTCTTGCGCTAAATCTGCATCAGAATTTAGAATTCCAATACAAATAGAATGTTCAGAAGAAGCTTGTGTAATGAATATTACATTAATTTCTTGGTGTGACAAAACTTCAAAAAGCCTTTTAGAAGAACCTGTAACACCAATCATTCCAGGGCCTTCTAGTGTAATTAAAGTAATATTATCGATATGGCTTATTCCTTTCACAGGATTTTTATAAGTCATTTCTTGATTCGAAATATAAGTACCTTCTGCGTCTGGCTCGAATGTGTTTTTAATAAGAATGGGAATATTTTTTCTTAAGACAGGCTGAATTGTTGGTGGATACAACACTTTGGCACCAAAATGCGATAACTCCATTGCCTCTTGGTAGGAAATAAAAGCAATTGGTTGTGCTTGTTTCACTACTTTTGGATTTGCAGTATACATTCCGTTTACGTCAGTCCAGATTTCGAGCTGATTTGCATTTAATGCACCTGCCATAATAGCTGCAGAGTAGTCAGATCCACCGCGTCCAAGAGTCGTGTTTATCCCATCAAGCGATGCTGCTATAAATCCGGGTAGTACAACAACTTGATTTTCGTTCGATTCAAAATAATCAATTATAAGCTGATTTGAAATTTCGAAATTAACTGATGCTTTTCCAAAATGACTATTTGTTTTTATCAACTCGCGGCTGTCTTTGTAGCCACTATTTTTTAGATTTTGCTTTAGCGCCTCTGCGATTATATAAGAAGATAATAATTCACCAAAACTCAGGATAGTATCAGCAGTTCGTAGTGATAACTCACCCAGAAGATAGCAGCCATCTAATAAAGTTTCAAGGTGATTGATAATTCTTTTGATATGACTTAATAAGCTACTCTGTTCGCTTATAGGAATTAATTCTTTTATCGCCTCAAGATGTTTTTTCTCTATTTCTATGAGAATTTCTTTGAAACTCTCATCTCCTGCCGCAGCTTTTCTTGAAGCTAATTGTAGAAGGTCAGTAACTTTACTAAAAGCAGAAACTACAACAATTAATTTTTCGTCTTTTGCTGAATTGACGATTATGTCTATAACCAGTTTAATATTTTGCGCATTCGCAACGGAAGATCCTCCAAATTTTAATACTTTCATGTCAAGCTTTTATTTTTTTGACTTTGTCTATTCGTTATTAAATAGAAAAAGTCAGTGGGTATTTTGATTTTAGAAATTATATTTTTTACAACCCCAAGAGCTATCTTCTTTCGAAAAAAAAGATATAATGAACAGGATTATATGAAGAAAATTTACCCCAAAGGGGTAGTTGTAGTTGTTGTAGTAAATGTAGCAGCAGTTGCAACCCAAATTTGAGTTGTTGTCGAAGATTGATATGTAATGCTGTTATTTATCATTTTGATATTACAAAACTACCCTTTTTTATAAAAGCAGAAAACTTTCCAATCGTTTTTACGAATAGCGTAGAATATGAAGTGCTATTCGTTCTTAATTATAGATTCTGTAATTTATAAACATTGCTTTTTAACTATTCGTAGAAATAAGAACCATACAAAATTATTCGATACTAATTTTTGATGATTATTTATGTTTTATATTCTCACTTTGATAACTTTTATCGTTATTGTTTCCAATTTACTTTAAACTATCAATAAATAAAATTACTATTGAAGTAGTAGGAATGTAGTGTTGTAAATTTGGTTCGAGAGGATGCTATTGTTGCACAGAATTCATATTTTGGTTTTGTTTAACCGCATTTTTTAAATTATTGCCAATATATGTTGTGTAATACTAAAGATTTACTCAATTTTACCTTTTAAACACGATCAAAATGGACAATACGCATTATATTAGTACTGAATTACTTAGCTTGGAATCTTTAGAGGAAATTATATCACATCATAAAGAATTATCTTTGTCTGAAGAGGCAAAAATAAATATTCAAAAATGCCGAGACTATTTAGACAAAAAAATGGCTTCACAATCTGATGCTATATATGGTATTAATACAGGTTTTGGTTCGCTTTGTAACGTGAAAATATCGAACGAGAACTTATCTAAACTCCAAGAAAATCTTGTCAAATCACATTCATGTGGCACAGGTGAAGAAGTTCCAAGTCATATTGTAAAACTGATGTTATTGTTGAAAATTCAGTCTTTAAGTTACGGACACTCCGGAATTCAATTACAAACAGTAGAACGTTTAATCGCTTTCTATAATAATGATATTTTACCTGTAATTTATACGCAAGGATCTCTAGGAGCATCTGGTGACTTAGCACCTTTAGCGCATTTGTCATTACCATTACTTGGTGAAGGTGAAGTGTATTATGAAGGGAAAAAAGTTCACACTAGTGTGTTAATGAAAGCATTTAATTGGGAACCAATAATGCTACAGTCAAAAGAAGGATTAGCATTGTTAAACGGAACACAATTTATGAGCGCTTATGGAGCTCACATTTTAATGAAAGTTAGCAAATTTTCTTATTTAGCTGATTTAATAGGAACAATTTCTCTAGAAGGTTTTGACGGTAGAATAGAACCTTTCCATGAGCTAATCCATTTTATAAGACCTCATAAAGGACAGATTGTAACTGCAAAGCGCATTAAAGGTTTTCTTGAAGGAAGTGAAATTATAGGGCAAACAAAAGCACATGTTCAAGATCCATATTCTTTTAGATGTATGCCACAAGTACACGGAGCATCAAAAGATGCCATTGAATATGTCAAAAAAGTGTTTAAAACTGAAATAAATTCTGTTACAGATAATCCAAATATATTTATTGAAAGCGACCAAATTATATCTGGTGGAAATTTCCACGGACAACCTTTGGCTTTAGCCTTAGATTTTATGGCCATTGCCTTAGCTGAATTAGGAAGTATTTCGGAGAGAAGAACCTATCAATTGATATCAGGAACTAGAAATCTTCCTGCGTTTTTAGTTGATAATCCCGGTTTAAACTCTGGTTTGATGATTCCACAATATACCGCAGCAAGTATAGCAAGTCAAAATAAACAATTAGCAACACCAGCAAGCATTGATAGTATTGTTTCTAGTAATGGACAGGAAGATCACGTAAGCATGGGAGCAAATGCGGCAACAAAGGCGCTGCGCGTTTTAGATAATTTAGAGCGAATTTTAGCAATTGAATTGATAAATGCCTCTCAAGCGATAGAATATCGACGTCCTTTACAGTCAAGTGATTTTATAGAAATGTTTTTGAGCGCTTACCGTGAAGAGGTCCCTTTTATTAAAGAAGACAGAATTTTACACTATGATATTGAAAAGACGGTTAAATTTTTAAATACTTTTCAGATCGAAACCGATTTGTTAATATTAACTTAACATTAAAAGTCAAGAATGCAGTAATTTTGTCGCACTAAATTAAAAGTAAATGAACATAAATAACTTTTTCCAGTTTCTAGTTCCTAAGGATAAAAAATTCTTTCCTCTTTTCGAACAAGCGTCAAGCAATTTAATTGAGATTGCGACAAATTTACACGAAGCTGTGAATCTGCCTTTAAAAGAGCGTGAAGTTCTTTTTCAAAAGATTGATACTTTAGAACAAAAAGGGGAGGACATCACGCGCCAAACTAATTTAGAATTAAGTAGAAATTTTATCACCCCTTTTGATAGAGAAGATATTCACGCGCTAATTACTTCTATTGACAATGTTGCTGATTACCTCCATGGTGCTGCAAGTAGGATGAGATTGTATCAAGTTGACAAGATTACAAAGTCAATTCGAAAATTAACAGAGATAAATCTTGAGGCTTGTCAAAATATTGATGTAGCTGTTAGAGAGTTGAGAGATTTGAAAAAAATGAAAAACATCACTGATGCTATCGTTCGAATCAACAAGCTAGAAAATAAATCAGATAATGTTTACGATAAAGCAGTTCTTGATTTATTCGAAAATGAAACTGATGCTAAAAACATTATTAAGTACAAGGAAGTTCTTTCTGTTCTAGAAAATGCTGCTGATAAATGTAAAAGTGTAGCAAGTGTTCTAGAATCAATTTCTGTAAAACATTCTTAATTTAATCCGTTTTATTCTGAAATTATAATTATGGAATTTACTCTACTTATAGTTATCATAGTTTTAGCTTTAATCTTCGATTACATCAATGGTTTTCACGATGCTGCTAATGCTATTGCAACGGTTGTTGCTACTAAGGTATTAACTCCTTTCCAAGCAGTTGTTTGGGCTGCTTTTTTTAACTTTTTAGCCTATTGGGTTTTTGGTTTTGGTGTAGCTGATACGGTTGCAAAAACTGCAAATACATTAGAAATAGATTTGGTTGTAATTCTTGCAGGAGTTATTGCAGCGATAATTTGGAATCTATTTACTTGGTGGCAAGGAATTCCTTCTAGTTCTTCTCACACTTTAATTGGCGGTTTTGCTGGTGCTGCTATTGCTCACGCTATTGCAGTTCATGGTTTTTTTGAATATACAGTTATAGATGGCTCTGAAAGCCATTCTGCTTATTGGTATGATACAGTAAACTGGTATACTCCAGGTATTGAAGGAGGATTTCCTTCAGGAGTTTTAATTATTATTGCTTTTATAGTTATAGCTCCTCTTCTAGGGGCGCTAATTTCTTATTTAATATCGATTTGGCTTCTTAACGCCTCTAAAAAAAGTATTTATCCAAAGCTTTTTACTATTGGTTTAATGCTACTAACTATTTGGTTTGTCGAAAGCCAAATGATATACTACGATCAAATAAAGAAACCTAGATTCGACTCTCATTTTTGGAGTATCGCTCTAGAGTCGCATAATATTAAATGGTTTTTGGTCGCGTTTATTGTACTTTCGGTTAGCGGTTTTTGCTTGACCTTTAGTAGTTTAAATTTACATCAATCCAATTATTGGTTAAAAAAGATGCAATTAATTTCATCTGCAGCTTTTAGTTTAGGTCACGGTGGTAATGACTCGCAAAAGGTAATGGGAATCATTGCAGCAGCGGTTACCGTTTACATCCACACGAGCGGAATCACGCAAGATAGTTTACCGGATTGGTTAGATGTAGTCTTGCCAAACGCTGATGGTGATTTTAAAATGCCAGAATGGATTCCTCTAGCGTGTTATTCTGCTATTGCAGCTGGAACATTAAGCGGAGGTTGGAAAATTGTAAAAACTATGGGTTCCAAGATTACTAAAGTAACTTCTTTTGAAGGAGTTGCAGCAGAAACAGCGGGAGCATTAACATTATACTTTACGGAGCATTTCAGAGTGCCTGTAAGTACTACACATACTATCACTGGTTCTATTATTGGAGTAGGATTAACCAAAAGAGTTTCTGCAGTTCGTTGGGGAATGACGGTAAGTTTGTTATGGGCTTGGGTTTTAACAATTCCTATTTCAGCTATTTTAGCAGCGATAATATATTATGTTTTAAGTATCTTTCTTTAGTATTTGATACATTTTAAAAGCAAAAAAGCCATTCTTACGAATGGCTTTTTTGTTTACTCAAGGTGATTAACATTATCTTAAATAATACTATTGGATAATATCGGTTTTGACTTCAATAGTATTTGTCAAAATCTTGTGAACTGGACACTTGTTAGCAATATTTAGTAATCTTTTCTTTTGCTCCGTATCTAAACTTCCAAATAATTCAATAGATCTAACTATCGTTGTTTTCTTTTCCTCAGCTTCTTCTACTATGTTCACTTCTACTTTAATATCTTGTAATTCCCAGCCTTTTCTATTAGCGTACATTCTTAAAGTGATGCAAGTGCAAGCAGCTAGCGAAGAAGCCAGCAACTCATAAGGCGAAAAACCTAAATCCATTCCTCCATCGCTTTTAGGCTCGTCTGAAATAATAGTATTTGTTGCTGACTTAATTTCCGTTTTGTAAAACGCTGATCCTATATGTGCAGTAATTTTATCCATAGTAAAGTATTTTTTTTTTCGAAAAACAGAATGAAAATTATTTATAGTGCTTAATTTTTACAAGGTTTGAGTAGTTGTTATTTTCTTCTAAATACTTCCGCTTAGGCTTTTATGAGCGTGCTTACGTCTGTGATACGTTTGCTTCAAATTTTCCACACCTGAAATAATACTAATATTACCATCAATCTCAAGCATAGCAAGCTTTACGTCTTTAAAGTATTCAATTCCGTGTTCACGCATCGCTTCTTTCAGTTCGTCAGACGTAATGTTTAACTTGCTTAATATTTTGAAATCTAAAGTTCCGTTATGTACTAATATCTCTGGCTTTTCTTGCATAAGATCACTGAACTTTTTATTTTTAAACATCAATTTTTTTAGTACAAAATTGATAAAGAAAAGCACAGAGGCTGCGGCTAATCCGCCCCATAAAGTCGTGTTGTTTCCAACCATTGCATTTTGAACCGAATTGCTTATCAGTAATATCAGAATAACATCAGCGGTGTTTAATTGCGATAATTCCTTCTTGCCAAAAACACGCAATGCTATCACCATGAAAAAGTAGACGGCAGCACTGCGAATTATTATATCAAGATATGGATTTATCATATTTCAGTTAAATGCATTGATTATTTTAGTTTGAAGTTTTTCTCAATAGCTTTAATCATCTCACCGGCAATATCCTTATTAGTTGCGCCTTCAATTCCTTCTAATCCTGGAGAAGAGTTTACTTCAAGTAAAAGCGGACCTTTTGAAGAACGAATAATATCGACACCTGCTACCTTTAGATCCATCGCTTTAGTTGCCTTAATAGCGATGCGTTTCTCTTCTGCAGTGACTTTTATGATCGAAGCGGTTCCGCCAAGATGTATATTTGCTCTAAACTCGCCTGGCATAGCTTCGCGCTGAATAGCAGCAACTACTTTACCATCAATTACGAAACAGCGAATATCTTTTCCGTTTGCTTCCTTTATGAATTCTTGCACTAAAATATTAGCATTTAAACTTTTGAATGCATTAATAACACTTTCAGCTGCTTTTTTTGTTTCTGCTAATACGACTCCTTTTCCTTGAGTTCCTTCTAATAATTTTACAATTAAAGGTGGTCCACCTACCATTTTAATTAAATCATCCGTATCCAAAGGTGAATTTGCAAATCCTGTGGTAGGAATTTCGACACCGTGATTTAGTAATAGTTGTAAAGAATACAGTTTGTCACGGGACTGCGTAATTGCATGCGATGAATTCAAGCAATATACTTTCAATGCTTCAAATTGTCTAGTTAAAGCACAGCCGTAGAATGTGATGCTTGGTCTTATTCTAGGAATAATTGCGTCAAATTGATTCAATATTTTTCCACCACGATAATGAATTTCTGGAGTTTTTGCGTCCAATTTCATGTAACATTCTTTGATATTCAAAAAGTGCATTTCGTGACCTCGCATTTCACCGGCTTCCATGATCCGCTTATTGCTGTATAATTCTGGATTACTAGCTAAAAGTCCTATTCGAAGTCCTGAACTTGCTTTCTCAGAATTCTTGTATAATTCTTTTAAAGTGTCCGTTGTTGGTTGGCCCAGAAGATATTTTTGCTCTGGATCCACTAAAACTCTACCGCTCATGGCTTCACGACCTAAAAGCATTCTGAATCCCATAGAATCGCGATTTGTCAATGTCATTTCTATTGGCCAAGAAGAGTTTCCAATTTGGAGATTTGTTTGAATAACATAACGTTGTTCTCTGAATCCGCTTGAACTTTTCACAATTCGCTTGTCAATCAGTTTTGCTTCACAGTGAATTACCGTTTTTAAGTTATTCTGGATTGGATTAATGTCAAATTTCACCCAATTGGCTTCATTTTTAATAAACGGCGCAATGTTTATGGCATGTAGCGCTGATGTTTTCGCACCTGAATCTACACGCGCTTTTATAGTAGGAATTCCTAATTCTGGAAAAGAGCACCACTCTTCACTCCCTAGAATGACTTTATTATCTGACATATATTAATTTTAATTGAATCATTTTTCTAAACCAAATGTAAATATTAGTTTTCGAAAAAAAGACTATTTAACATAAAGAATAAACCCGTTAGGTTATGAAAACGTAACGGGTTTATTGTAATTAATTGTAACTAAATCTATAAATTAGTTGGTTCTCCAGCTTTATGAACTTGAACAGTTAGCTCTGAAGCACCTTCCTCAATATCCATAAAAATTTCATCGCCAGAAGCAATTTTAGAAGTAATTATTTCTTCCGCTAGTGCGTCTTCAACATATTTCTGAATTGCTCTTTTAAGTGGTCTGGCGCCAAATTGTCTATCAAAACCTTTATCAGCGATAAATGCTTTTGCTTCAGCAGAAAGATTCAATTGATATCCTAATTCTGCTACACGAGCATATAATTTTTTCAATTCAATTTCGATAATTAAATCAATATGTTCTTTTTCTAAAGCATTAAATACAATTACATCATCGATTCTATTTAAGAATTCAGGAGCAAAAGTTTTTTTCAATGCATTTTCGATAATACTTTTCGAATTGTCATCAGCCTGAGCCACTTTAGCGGCAGTTCCAAAACCTACACCCTGACCGAAATCTTTTAATTGTCTGGCTCCAACATTTGAAGTCATGATAATTATAGTGTTTTTGAAGTCGATTTTTCGTCCTAAACTATCCGTTAAATAACCGTCATCTAATACTTGTAAAAGCATGTTGAAAACATCAGGATGCGCTTTTTCAATTTCATCTAAAAGCACAACACAATATGGTTTTCTTCTAACTTTCTCTGTTAATTGTCCACCTTCTTCATAACCTACATATCCTGGAGGCGCTCCCACAAGTCTTGAAATAGCAAACTTCTCCATGTATTCACTCATGTCAATTCGAATCAAAGCATCTTCAGAATCGAATAATTCTTTAGCTAATACTTTAGCTAATTGCGTTTTTCCGACACCGGTTTGTCCCAAGAAAATAAATGAACCAATTGGTCTATTTGGGTCTTTCAAACCCGCACGATTTCTTTGTATCGATCGTGCAATTTTCATAACTGCTTCTCTTTGTCCAATTACCTTACCTTCAATAAGTTCTGGTAATTTAGCTAACTTGTTGCTTTCTGTTTGTGCAATTCTATTTACAGGAATACCACTCATCATTGAAACGACATCAGCAACATTGTCTTCAGTCACTTCAATACGATTATTTTTAGCGTCTTCTTCCCATTGTTCTTGTGCGACTGCCAAATCTTTTTCAATTCGTTTTTCGTCATCTCTAAGCTTAGCTGCTTCTTCGTACTTTTGTTTCTTTACAACAACGTTTTTAAGTTCTCGAACATCTTCTAACTGACGTTCAAGATCTAAAATTTGCTTTGGAACTTCAATATTCGTAATGTGAACTCTCGAACCCGCTTCGTCTAAAGCATCAATAGCTTTGTCAGGTAAAAAGCGCTCAGACATATATCTATCCGTTAATTTAACACAAGCTTCGATTGCATCATCAGTGTAGGTAACATTGTGATGGTCTTCGTATTTGTTTTTGATATTGTGCAAAATTGTAATCGTTTCTTCAACAGATGTTGGTTCTACAATTATCTTTTGGAAACGTCTCTCTAAAGCTCCATCTTTCTCAATATATTGACGGTATTCGTCTAAAGTCGTAGCACCTATACATTGGATTTCGCCACGAGCTAACGCAGGTTTAAACATATTGGATGCATCCAAAGAACCTGTTGCACCACCGGCACCAACAATTGTATGAATTTCGTCTATAAAAAGAATGATGTCATCATTTTTCTCTAGTTCGTTCATAACAGCTTTCATGCGTTCTTCAAACTGTCCACGGTATTTAGTTCCAGCAACAAGGCTGGCTAGATCTAAAGTAACTACGCGTTTATTGAATAATGTTCGAGACACTTTCTTTTGAATAATACGAAGTGCTAAACCTTCTGCAATAGCAGATTTTCCAACTCCAGGTTCTCCAATTAATAGTGGATTATTCTTTTTACGACGGCTTAAAATTTGAGAAACACGCTCAATTTCTTTTTCACGTCCTACAACTGGATCAAGTTTTCCTTCCTCAGCCATTTCTGTTAAATCTCTCCCAAAATTATCTAAAACAGGAGTCTTCGATTTTTTGTTTGATTTGTTGGCGGGATTATTAAAAGTTCCTTCTTTAAGACTGTCATCTTGTCCTGAATCGTCATTATACGATTCATTTCGCGGGGATTTTTCGATAAAATCTTCTTCGTTTGGAGTCATATTTATATAATTTTCTTTCGCTAAATCATAATCGATTTTCAATTTATTCAATAGCTTTGTTGTTGGATCGTTTTCGTTTCTGAGTATGCACAGCAAGAGATGTGCAGTACTTATTGAAGAACTTTGAAATACTTTAGCTTCTAAGAAAGTTGTTTTTAAGGCCCTTTCCGCTTGGCGTGTTAAATGTAGATTCTTCTTTTCAATATTAACTTCTATGCTTGTGCTGGCAGGACTAAGGATTTCTACTTTTCTACGCAAATGGTCTAAATCAACATTGAGATTGTTCAATATTTGAATTGCTTTTCCGTTACCATCTCTTAGAATACCTAGCATTAAATGTTCCGTGCCTATAAAGTCGTGGCCTAATCGCAAAGCTTCTTCCTTGCTGTAGGTTATAACATCTTTTACTCGCGGTGAAAAATTATCATCCATAATATATATTTGATATCGTAAATTTAGTGAATTAGTGATTGGAAAACAAAAAGTATTCCCATTACTAGTCTTGTCAGCTAATAGACAAAAAATATCATAACTGCAGCGTTAAATTTACCTTAAATTATCAACTAAATAGTGAGATTCTTTTGTTGATAAATCATTGAAATAAGTCTGCTAAAATGGGCCAAAAAATTTCAAAAAGATGTATATTGGCACGTTTTGAAACTAATATAATTTTTTAATATAACAACTTATGTCTGAAGGAGAAAAGTTAATTCCTATTAACATAGAAGATGAAATGAAATCAGCTTACATCGATTACTCGATGTCAGTAATTGTATCAAGGGCACTTCCAGATGTTAGAGATGGCTTGAAGCCTGTTCATAGAAGGGTTCTTTACGGAATGTATGATTTAGGAGTTTTTTCAAATAAAGCCCATAAAAAATCCGCCAGAATTGTCGGTGAAGTTTTAGGTAAGTATCACCCACACGGAGATACTTCTGTTTATGATGCCATGGTTCGTATGGCTCAGGAATGGAGTTTACGTTATTTATTAGTGGATGGTCAAGGTAACTTTGGATCTGTAGATGGAGATAGTCCAGCTGCAATGCGTTATACAGAAGCTAGAATGCGCAAGATTTCGGAAGAAATTATGGCTGATATCGAAAAAGAGACAGTTGATTTTCAATTGAATTTTGACGATACTTTATATGAGCCAAAAGTAATGCCAACAAGAGTTCCTACTTTGTTAATTAACGGAGCAACAGGAATTGCAGTGGGTATGGCTACAAATATGCCGCCGCACAACTTGACGGAGGTAATCAATGGTACGTTAGCTTTTATGGACAACAATGAAATCGAAATCGATGAGTTGATGAACTATATTAAAGCACCAGATTTTCCTACAGGTGGAGTTATTTACGGTTACGATGGAGTTCGGGAAGCTTTCAAAACAGGTAGAGGACGTGTTGTAATGCGTGCAAAGGTTGGTTTTGAAGAAGTAGATGGTAGAGAATGTATCATTGTAACTGAGATTCCATACCAAGTCAACAAAGCAGATATGATTAAACGTACTGCCGACTTAGTTAATGATAAAAAGATAGATGGAATAGCAAATATTCGCGATGAATCAGATAGAAACGGTATGCGTATCGTTTACATCTTGAAACGTGATGCTACTCCTAACGTAGTTTTAAATACGTTATATAAATACACGCAACTTCAGTCTTCTTTCAGTGTAAATAATATTGCATTAGTTAAAGGACGTCCACAAATGCTGAATCTAAAAGAAATGATTCACTATTTTGTTGAGCACCGTCATGATGTTGTGGTGAGAAGAACTCGTTTTGAATTGCGTAAAGCAGAAGAACGCGCGCATATTTTAGAAGGATTAATCATTGCTTCTGACAACATTGACGAAGTAATCGCTTTAATTAGAAGTTCGAAAAATACAGAAGAAGCTCGTGAAAAATTAATAAAAAGATTTGAATTATCAGATATTCAAGCGCGTGCTATTGTAGAAATGCGTTTGCGTCAATTGACTGGTCTTGAACAAGACAAGTTGAGAGCTGAGTATGAAGAGTTGATGAAATTGATTGCACACTTAAAAGCATTATTAGAAAACGTTGATTTAAGAACAAATTTGATAAAAGAGGAGCTAATCGAAATTCGTGAAAAATACGGAGATGAGCGTCGTTCAATTATTGAATATTCTGGTGGAGATGTAAGTATCGAAGATTTGATTGCGGATGAAAATGTGGTTATTACAATTTCTCACGCAGGTTATATCAAACGTACCAACCTTACAGAGTATAAAACACAAAATAGAGGAGGAGTAGGGCAAAAAAGCGCTGGAACAAGAGATCAAGATTTCTTAGAACACATGTTTGTCGCTACAAATCACCAGTACATGATGTTCTTTACTCAAAAAGGAAAATGTTTCTGGATGCGTGTATACGAAATTCCAGAGGGTAGTAAAACTGCTAAAGGTAGAGCGATTCAAAACTTAGTAAATATTGAAAGCGACGATAAAGTGAAAGCTTTCATTTGTACTCAAGATTTAAAAGACAAAGATTATATCACTAGTCATAATCTTATTATGGTGACCAAAAAAGGTCAGGTTAAGAAAACATCTTTAGAGAAATATTCTAAACCTAGAGTTAATGGTGTTGCTGCAATTACAATTAAGGAAGGTGATGAACTTTTAGAAGCAAAATTGACAAATGGTGAAAGCCAAATCATTTTAGCCGTTAAGTCAGGTAAATTGGTTCGTTTTGAAGAAACTAAGACTCGTCCAATGGGTAGAACTGCTTCTGGAGTTCGTGGAATTACGTTAAAAGATGATACTGATGAAGTAATTGGTATGGTTACTGTAGATAAGGAAAATATCAATGATTCTCAGATCTTAGTTGTTACTGAAAACGGTTACGGTAAACGTACTAAACTTGTTGAGGACGGCGAAGATGTTTATAGAATCACAAACCGTGGTGGTAAAGGAGTTAAGACCTTAAATATTACTGAGAAAACAGGTAAGTTAATTTCGATAAATGCAGTTACTGATGCAGATGATTTAATGATTATTAATAAATCAGGATTGACAATAAGAATGGCTATTGAAGATTTACGCGTTATGGGACGTGCTACTCAAGGAGTTAAATTAATCAACCTTAAAGGTAAAGACTCAATCGCTGCAGTTACTAAAGTAATGAAAGATGACGTAGTTGAAGTTGTAGTTGATGAAGATGGAAACGTAATTGAAACAGAAGCTATCGAAAGAGTTAAACCAGTATTGGAAGTTCTTGAAGACGAAGGTGCTGAAGAGGAAGATGACGAGGATGAAACTGATGTTGAAGAAGAATTAGAAGACGAGTCGGAAGAAGATGATTCTGACGAATAGACGTAGATTGTTATAGTGAACCAACAATAAATTTAAATTAAACAAACAATGTTATGAAAAGTAAATATGTATTACTAGCATCAGCGTTATTGGTATCAGTAGCTACTTTTGCTCAAAAAGATCAAATTAAAGCAGCTGAAAAAGCGATGAAAGGTGGTAAGTCTCAAGAAGCAGCTACTATTTTAACGGAAGCTGAATCTTTAATTAGTAATGCTTCAGACGCTGAAAAGGCTCAATTCTATTTTATTAAAGGGAATGCTCTTTTGGATTTAGCAAACAAAAAGGTGGATGCAGATAAAAATCTTTCTATGGCTGCAAAGGCGTATCAAGATTTGATGGATGTTGAGAAAACTTCAGGAAAAGTAAAGTTTACACCTCAAGCGACATCTTCAATCACTGACATTAAATTTAAGCTGATTAATACTGCGATTGAAGAATCAAAAGCAGATAAACATTCAGCAAGTGCTAAAAAATTATACGACGCGTATTTGTTAGATAAAAAAGATACAATAAACTTGTATTATGCAGCATCAACTTATATTAATGCTAAAGAGTATGATAAAGCTTTAGAGTTGTATGAAAATTTGAAAAAGTTAAATTATTCTGGAAAAGGTAAAAGCTACTTTGCAATGAATAAATTAACAAATGCAGAAGATTTTTTCAACACATCTAAAGAAAGAGATTTATCTGTAAAAATTGGTACGCACGAAAAGCCAAGAAGTGAAGATGTTCCTTCAAAAAGAGGAGAAATCTATAAAAACATGGCTTTAATTTTAGTAGAAAACGGTAAAACGGATGAAGCTAAAAAAGCAATTTCTGAAGCGAGATTAGCTAATCCAGATGATACTTCTTTAGTATTAACTGAAGCTAATTTATATTTAGAGTCTAAAGATTATGAGACTTACAAAAAATTAATTGGAGAAGTTTTAGCAAAAAATCCTAATGATGCTGATTTGACTTTCAATTTAGGTGTAATCAGTGGAAATGCAGGAAATAAAGCAGATGCTGAAAAGTATTATTTACGTGCAATGGAAATTAAGCCTGATTACATCAACGCTTATATTAATCTAGCAGCTTTGAAATTAGAAGGAGAGAAACCAATCATTGATGAAATGAATAAGTTAGGTACTTCTACTAAAGACATGAAGCGTTACGACGAATTAAAAGTTAAGAGAGATAACATTTTTAAAAGTGTGATTCCATTCCTTAAAAAAGGATATGAATTAGATCCTAAAAATGTAGATGTTGCTAAGACTCTATTAAATGTTTATAGTGCTTTAGAAATGACTGCAGAGTCAAAAGCATTGAAAGCTAAGATGTAGTTCTAATCTTTAAGTATAAAAAAAACCGGTTTGAAATTTTCAAACCGGTTTTTTTATATAATTTTTTTAATCACTCTTAACTTGTGCGTATGTTTATTTGTTTCGGCGTTAAAAATACCTAAGTGATCTAAGCGATCAATTCTTATCTTTCCGCTGGCATGAATGATATAATTATCCTCCATGATGATACCAACGTGTATAATATTTCCTTCATCATTATCAAAAAAGGCTAAATCTCCAGCCTCACTTTCTTCTATAAAACTTAAAGGTTCTCCTTGCGCAGATTGTTGTGAAGCATCACGTAGTAATTTATAACCGTTTAGCTTATACACCATTTGTGTAAAACCGGAGCAGTCAATGCCAAAAGGCGTTTTTCCTCCCCAAAGATAAGGCGCGTTTAAATACATAAAAGCAGTATCAATCAAATGTGATTTATCTTTTACTGCACTGGTTCGCTCTCCTTCAAATTCAAAATTTGAAATATTCATCTCGCTATAATCTAAAAAGGATAACGAAGATCCTAAAGGAATCGGAATTAATAAGTTTGATGGCGTTGTAATATATTCGATCAAATCTGCATTGAGCACGATTTTTTCTGAAGATAATTTATTAAAACTCTCCTCAGAGATAAGTTGTAATTGTTTAAAATCGATCCAACCTTCATATCCGTCATATTGCATTCTGATGCGAGTCCACTGCTTCAACTGCTCTAAAATTTCAAAATGTTCTCCAAACAAAACCTGAGAAACAATTTCGCTTCTATCACTAGGTTCAAACCGAAGTGGTATCATTGCTAGATTACAAATTCCAAACATTTATCTTTAATTAGAAGTTAAAAATTAGGGCTATATGTTTTTGGCATATAACCCATCATTTATTATTATTTAAATTCTTTCGATTACGATAGCTGATGCACCGCCACCACCGTTGCAAATTGCAGCAGCACCAACTTTAGCATTATTTTGTTCCAAAACATTCAATAAGGTAACAATAATTCTAACTCCAGAGCATCCAAGTGGATGACCTAAAGACACTGCACCTCCATTTACGTTAACTTTGTCATTTGCTAGACCTAAAATTTTAGCGTTAGCTAAACCAACGACTGCAAATGCTTCATTAAACTCAAAGTAGTCTACAGCATCGATTGTAATTCCTGCTTTGTCTAAAGCCTTTGGTAAAGCTTTAGCAGGGCTTGTGGTGAACCATTTCGGTTCTTGAGCTGCATCTGCATATCCTTTTATGTACGCTAGAGGTTTTAATCCTAAAGAAAGTGCTTTTTCTTCACTCATTAATATTACTGCTGCTGCACCATCATTTATAGTTGAAGCATTTGCTGCGGTAACTGTACCATCTTTAGTAAAAACAGGATTTAACGACGGTATTTTATCTAATTTTACGTTTGTAAATTCTTCATCTTTAGAAACCATTATTGGGTCTCCTTTTCTTTGCGGAACCGCTACAGGAACAATTTCGTTATCAAATTTCCCACTTTCCCATGCTTTTGCACTACGTTCATATGATTGAATTGCGTAATTATCTTGGTCTTCGCGGGTAAAATTATATTCGCTAGCACATAAGTCAGCACAAACTCCCATTGCGCTGTTATCATATGCATCTGTAAGTCCATCTTTCTGCATACCGTCAACCATAGCAGCAGGACCAAATTTAGTACCGTTTCTTAAGTTTAAATAATGAGGTATCAAACTCATGTTTTCCATTCCACCAGCAACAACAATTTCTGCATCGCCACATTGAATAGCTTGAGCTCCCAACATAACTGCTTTCATTCCTGAAGCACAAACTTTATTAATAGTGGTACAAGCAACAGATTCATTAAGACCAGCAAATATAGCAGCTTGACGAGCAGGAGCTTGTCCTGTTCCAGCTTGAACTACATTGCCCATAAATACTTCGTCAACTAAATTTGGGTCTAAATTTATTTTGTCTAATGCGCCTTTGATTGCTGCTGCACCTAACTTAGGAGCGGTAACTGTAGATAATCCCCCCATAAAACTTCCGATAGGTGTTCTAACGGCAGAAACGATAACAACTCTTTTGTTCATAACTTTGATAATGTTGGTTTATCTAGCAAATTTAATCTTTTTTAAACAATTTCATATTTTGACACAGATATAATCTTTTTTAAATTTATTTCTATTCTATATGTTTGATTGTGAAGAGCTTTTGCAAATAAGGTGAAAAAGAATAAAAAAAAGCCTCAAAATAGTTGTGAGTAACGTAAAGAAGTCCTAAGTTTGCAACCGCAAAACAAGACACGTTTCTTTGAGCTTGGAGAGGTGCCAGAGTGGTAATGGAGCAGTTTGCTAAACTGTCATCGAGTGATCGGTGCCAGGGTTCGAGTCCCTGTCTCTCCGCTTTTATAATTTTGTTTTTCGGGGTGTAGCGTAGCTCGGTTATCGCGCCTGCTTTGGGAGCAGGAGGCCGCAGGTTCGAATCCTGCCACCCCGACTAATTAAACTTTTTCCATTTAAGTTTTAAAAGATAAATGGAGGCATAGCTCAGCTGGATAGAGCACCTGCCTTCTAAGCAGGCGGTCGAAGGTTCGAATCCTTCTGCCTTCACAAAGACCGATACTTTTATTAGTATCGGTTTTTTTGTGTTTAAAATTTATTTTGTTTATTCTTTTTTTAATATTATTAAACAATTAATTATTTTTATATTTGCAAAAGCAAAATCATCATTGGTTTAAGTAATTTTATTTTGATTGTGATGATTGATACTAATTTTAAAGTTGACATTTCTTAATTGGAATAATAGAACAGAAAAACAATTAATACTACAATGGAAAATAAAAAACCAGATAATATAGTCTATTCGGAAACTGAAGGATACAATGCTAATTTATTACCTTATGGAACAAGCGTAGGTGCTCCAGTAATTAGAATGGACGACTTAGTTTCATGGAAGAGTAGAGGTATTACTACTGTAAACAAGGAATTTAAAAGTAAGTTTGATGAGCTTAAAGCGCAGTATCAAAGTTTAATCGAAGAATTTGAGTGGAACGAATTGGTTTATAATTCTAAATTCTCTTTTGAGCCTGTTGTAGGGGAGATTTATCATTTGTATCGAAGTATTGATGGTAATGATTTTCTTTCGTTAATTGGTCCTAATGAATGGAACAAAGAGCATATTGGCACATTTAAGTTGAACAGCGATAAAAAATGGATTCACCTCTCGTAACTTTTTAATTTTACTAGAAATTAATTTTATTAAAAGTAGAAAAAAACCCGTTTTAAAATCGTGTCAAATAAGAAAAAAAAATATCCTTCAGGATTCTGAAGGATATTTTTTTGTGTAAAGTTATTTAGAGATTATCTTGTAAAACCTCTTCTTGCTCTCCTTGATAGAGATAACGCTCTTTACTATCATCAAGTTCATCCATCCATTCTGTATGATGTTGTGATGCCATTGTTCCTGTTACAACGCTCTGATACGTTTTATCACGATACGTTAAAATGTTTTCTTCTTTATCTTGTAACCATTCTTTAAACATTTCAGCGACTTTGTCTACATTAAAGTGCGGATAATCTGAAAGTGAAAGTAAATCTTTGATATAGTCTGATTGGAAATCAACATTATCTAAGCTATTCTCCAATTTATTATTTCGATCAAGCCACTTGTCAATATCCATTCTTCTTTCTGTTTCTTTTGGCAAAGTCAAACGATTCATCATAAAGTCTCTAGCTAACCAAGCTTGTGCATCAAACATATTAAAAGTGTAATACTGATCCTGCATACCTAAATAAATCAATTGCGGAAGTGCATTAAATAAAATTCCTTTATATAAATTATCTGGGAAAAGATTATTTTTTGTTTTCAATCGAAGTTCATCTGGTAAAAAGGGAAATTTGTGTTGGTATCCAGTACACATAATCACTGCATCATAAACTTCTGTTGTTCCATCCTTGAAAAATGCAGTATCACCTTCAAAATGTGTTACCATCGGCAATTCTTTTATTCCTTCAGGCCATTCGATACCTATAGGATTGCTTCTATAACTTAAGGTCACTGATTTCGCACCGTGCTTGTAACATTGTACACCAATATCCTCTGCAGAATAACTACTACCTATTAAGAGTATATTTCGATCCTTAAATTGGTCCGCTCCTCTAAAATCGTGTGCATGCATAACGGTACCAGGAAAATTTTCAATTCCTTTAAAGTAGGGCATATTTGGTGTCGAGAAATGTCCAGATGCCACTACTAAGTAATCTAATTCTTCGCTATACGTTTTGTCAATTTTTAGATCATCTAGAATTACATTAAATTTCTTCGAATTTTCGTCAAAACTCACCCATCTTACCGTGGTGTCAAATCGAATGTAATCTCTGGCATTACTTTTTTTAATACGACCTTGTATATAATCGAATAAAACTGGTCTTGGTGGATAAGAGGAAATTGGTTTTTTAAAGTGCTCATCGAACGAATAATCGGAAAATTCTAAGCATTCTTTGGGACCATTAGACCATAAGTATTTGTACATACTTCCGTGAAGTGGCTCGCCATATTTTCCAACGCCAGTTCTCCAAGAGTAGTTCCACATGCCGCCCCAGTTATCTTGCTTTTCAAAGCAGATGATTTCTGGCATTGCATATCCTTGTTCTTTAAGAGCTTCAAAAGCACGAATTTGCGCTAAACCACTTGGTCCAGCACCAATTATACCTATACGTTTGTCTTTCATAGAATTTTTATTCATATTTTTTATTTTTTAGGATTACAAGAGAATTTGACCTTTTATAAAAAGTCAAAGCTCAATAATTAATACTCGCTAATGAAAATTTGCTGCAGGATGCAGCGGATAGAGTGCAAGACTCTAAAAATGGAAATAAATTGGTCGATGACCAATTAGTAAATCTTCCGTTTTGAATTATGTAATTCGGTAATACTGCTAAAATACGATTTTTAGCCTTTATTTCCAAATTCAGAACCTTAATACCCTTGGAAAAATGGCTCTTTTATTTGTTTTTATAACCTTTTTTTTAGAATTTTAGAAATTAAATTCAGACTTAATTTACAATAAATGTTGTCTAAATTTAGTATTATAAGAGTACTAAGCGATACAAACATTCTATGACTATATTAAGTGTTGATGTTTCGTATTGGTAGTACGTTTAATTTTCAAAAAGTGAATAGTAAATTTCTATTTATAAGAATAATTAAAGATATAATGTAACTTGAAATTTTATTTCGAAATGTACGTGCCGGTACTTATTCAATTTATCTTATTTTTATAAAAAACTTTTTATGTCTCAAAGCAGTAAATTAATTTTAGCCATCTTCTCCTTTTTTTGCATCATATCTTGCAAATCACAAAACAGAACTGTAAATGCAAGTTCAACAGCTGTCGTAGTTTTAAGTGATACCACATTTGTAAATTTGAAAGACTATAGCGAGGATTTTATATATGATATGAAATATGCTACTTCAGATAATTTTTTAAAAGCACAAGTTTACGACTGTGCGGAGTGTTTTCTACGATTAAAAACAGTTACCGCATTAGTTGAGGCAAATAAAAAATTTATTAAAAAAGGTTATCGCATTAAATTATTTGATTGTTATCGTCCTTTAGATATTCAAAAGAAAATGTGGACCATCGTGTCAAACCCTGAGTATGTTGCAAATCCTGCAAAAGGTTCAATTCACAATAGAGGAGGAGCGGTTGATATCACTTTAGTTGATAGCTCTGGTAAAGAGTTAGAAATGGGTACTGGTTTTGATTTTTTTGGAATAGAAGCGGGTCATAACTATACCAACTTATCTCAAAATATAAAAGACAATAGAATATTGCTTAAGTCAGTAATGATGGAAAGTGGATTTAATCCGTTTAATTCAGAGTGGTGGCATTATAATCTTAAAGAAGGTTTAAATGACAAAGTATCTAATGTGAAATGGGAATGTAACTAGATTATTCAATACATCTAAGATTATCAATAAAGTAAGTTTCTGGATAATAGGTTTGATTATTCAGCTCTGATTTAAGCTCTTTCTTTAAAATATAATCTTCTGTTTCAGTGAGATATTTAATACGCATCATTGATACTGGCGAATTTTTAAGTTCTTCATAATTATCTTTTGCAAACATAAATACTCCAGAATTTACTCGGTTGTCAAAACCTTTTTCATCGCGAATCATCGTTCCGCAATTCTCTTGGTCGATATGAATTAACGTAACTATCTTTCCATTATTTAGTTGTAAAAACAGCCTTGAATTTTTATCAAAACAATTGGCTTTTATAAAATCCTTACTTTTTTGTAGCAATTGTAAGTTCAATGTTGGTATACCATCTGTGTTCGCTAGCGAATAAAAAATATAGCTAGAACTACTTGCAAAATGCTTTTCAGAAATTATATATTCTTTAGTTTCTTTGTAAGTACCAATTGAGTCAGTAACATTAGCGCTATAATCACATGGCTTTTGAGCCAATACACTAATACTAAAAAGAAAAAAAGCTATTACAATTACGTTTTTCATTATGATTAAATTTTGGTGCAAATTAAAACTATTTTATCATTATTCATATCAGTTGTAAAAAAACAATATGTATTTCCTCCATCTTTTACTTTCCATTTTTTTCTAATACTGTCAACACTATCAGGAAAATTTCTGGTGGTAATATTTGCTTGTTTACTTTCTAAAAATTCTTTCATAGCGACCTTATTATAAGGAATGCTTTTTCGAATTTCAAAGGCACGTCCTGGAAAAGGTACTAGTTCATTTGAAGTATATAAATGAGAATGCTTGTGAAGCTTATTTACTTTGTAGAAAGCACCAACTTCATCAAAACCACCTGATTTCATAATTGCACTATTGGGTTCATAAAGAAAGGCTTGCGGTTTAGTATATGGAACGTAATCAATCTCTTGGTTAAGTGTAAAATCAAAAGTTTCCAATCGGTCTTTTAAAATGTTTACAGTTTTAATACTAGTAGATCCTGAGAACAACGGATTTATTTCCCACAATAATTCTTTGACTTCATTTTCTACTGCTACAATATGAATCGCTTTTACATTTTTTAGTTCTGATAATCCAGCAGAAATGTCTAGTAACGGAGCTGTTTTGATCAGAATTGATTTCGATTTCGCTAAATAGAAATCTAGATTTTCAGGCACGTTAGGCAAGCAGTCTTTTAGTAAAAAAACTTTTCCCTTTTCATCATTTCTTCGGGAAGGATCAATATAAATCCAATCCCACTTAATATCTAACCGTTTTAGAGTCTCTATGCTATCCTCTGCATAGCATTTAATGTTATTGACATTTAATTGCGTGAAATTATGAGCCACCATCATGGAAAGTTCCGTATTGATTTCGCAATGAGTGATATGCTTGATTTTTTTCGAAAAGTAATAATCGTCAACTCCGAAACCGCCCGTTAAATCTATTAATGTTTCACCATCCACAAGTGATGCCTTATAAGAGGCTGTTTTCTCTGACGAAGTTTGTTCAATCGAAATTTTGGCAGGATATATTATATTTTCAGTTGCAAACCAAGTTGGGAGTTTTTCCCTCGCTTTGGATTTTGCTTCAATTTGGTTTAAAACTGAAAGCCAATTCAAGTAAGGAAAAGGATTTTTCTGCAATGCTAATTTTGATATACTTTTACCAATATTTTCATTTATAAACTTTTGTGCATTATCATTAAGAATCTTTAAATCCAACATTACAGATCTTTAGTTAATAGCTTGATAACCGGGTTTTCAGGAAAGAACTCTTTACTAATAACTTTAAGTATAGTGTATAATGGAACTGCGATGATCATTCCTAAAATTCCAAACAGAAAACCAGCAATAAGAATCACAAGAAAAATTTCTAAAGGATGTGAACTTACACTTTTCGAAAAAATAATAGGCTGTGATAAATTATTATCTATAATTTGAACAATCCAGAAACCAATTAAAACGTAGATAGTTGTAGGTAAAATTTCAGATTGAAAATCGCTACCTAAATTACTAAGCATTGTTAAAAGCGCTGCTAAAAGCGAAGCGATTAATGGACCTATGTATGGAATGATGTTTAACACTGCGCATAGAAAAGCAATTATAATAGCATTTGGTAGACCAAAAATTATTAAAACGATTAGGTAACAAATGAAAACAATAAATAATTGTAGCAGTAAACCAATGAAATAACGAGACAATAAATGATTTGTTTTTTCCACAGAGTTTATAACTTGATCTTCATGACTATCTGGAATTAACTTTTTTGATCCTATTAAGAACTTTTTGCTATCCTTTAAAAAGAAAAATGTAATAAATAATACAGAAGCGAGTCCCATTCCGAAACTACTAATTGTTCCTAGTAATGCATTTAAAAAGTCTGGAATAAAGTTGAAGTTAATTTTTGAAGTTATATTCGCTTCTTTCAAAACCTGCGCTGAATCGATACTGTGATTATCTAAAAAAGCAGTAATTTGATTTACTAGTAGTATTATTTTTTGTTCGATTTCACCAGTATTTAAAAGCGATAAGTTTTGCCCCTGTGAGAGTATTAATGGTACAAACAACATTATGAAACCAAATATTATTAATATGAATATCACTAATACAGCTATCGTTGCAAAAATATGATTGAATTTCAGTCTTCGTTTGAAAAAATCTAGAATTGGAGTACCTATCAAGGCAAGTATTAGAGATATCACAAGATAGATAAGCACCGATTGTATTTTGTATAAAAATAAAAGTATCAATCCTACTACAACTATCGTCAGTACTGATCGAAGGATACCATTAGAAATAATTTTTGATGTAATCATGTTTTGAATTTAATTGGTAAATATAAAAAAAACTCGCTAACAAGTAGCGAGTTTTAAATTCAAAAAAAAAAACAAAAAATATTAATTTCTAAAACTTGATCTAGAACCTCCAGAAACGAATAACGTTGCCATTCTAGACTTTTGTCCATTTGTAAACATATACATTCCACTATCATCTGAGTAATCCATATAGTTCATAGTCATTTCAACCGGAGTTCCTGAACAAGTACTATAATGAGGATAATTCAAAACACCGTAATTAGGTTCATTATGTGTTGGTGTATCAGAAACGTAATCACTTCCACAGTTTGCATCACCCCAAATGTGGCGTAAATTCATCCAGTGACCCACTTCGTGAGTAGCTGTTCTTCCTAAATTGAATGGAGCACTAACTGATCCAGTTGTTCCAAAAGCATTATTGTCAATTACAACTCCATCAGTGGATAATGATCCTCCTGGAAATTGAGCGTAACCCAATATTCCACCACCTAAATTACATGCCCACATGTTAAGTACTGTAGCTGGTGACGTAGGTGCAATTCCGGACGCTGATTTTTTCATAGCATCATCAGTAGACCAAGAAGCTATAGTAGTTGATCTTCTTACTATATTTTGCAAAACAAATTTAATCCCGACATTAGCTTTTACTCCTGAAAATAATGATGGAACTTTATTGAAATCAGAATTCGCAGCATTAAAGTCACGGTTTAAAACATCAATTTGTGATTGAATTTGAGCTGTTGAAATATTTTCAGAAGCTGTTTTGTATAAAACGTTGACTACTACTGGAATTTCGACTTTTCCATTAACAATTCGACCGTTTAACATTGATTTTTGAGTAAAGTCCTCAATTTTGTTCATTCTCAAAGCTAATGTTGGATCAGCTTTCATTTGTGCGGCTAACACTTCTTGTGATGCACAACCACGCTGTAAAACTGCGTTTGTTTGAAAATCTGTTTCTGTTGTGTCGTTCTGACAAGAAAATAGCATTAATAATGCCGCAGCTGGTAAAAAGATTTTTTTCATAAATGGTTTGTTATAAATTAGTGGTTTTAGTTAATTATTTCACAATTTTATAACATTTTATCAATATAAAAAATTTTTATATGTTTTTTTTATAAAAATAAAAATTTTAAGGTGGTTTTACTGCAGAAACAGCAATATGGATATTTATAAAAATAAAGTATATTCTTACTAAATGTAAATTTCTAAATCCTTAAAATAATTATAACTAGCTAGTAAAGATGAAAATTCAAATTATTTGGAAAGATCATATAGTCTAGTAACCTTCTAGAATGTCTACAATAAAATTGACTTAGAATTTTTCTAAATCTTTCTGAAGTTAGAATTAAAGAACAGGATAAAAATTAAATTTAACTATCTAATTATTAAATATATAATTTACAATATTTGCTCCCATTTTTAATGCTTTTTCGCGAACTTCTTTAGGGTCGTTATTTACTTCTGCATCTTCCCATCCGTCTCCTAGATCACATTCATAAGTGTAAAGTAAAACTAGTTTACCTTCTAAAAATATACCAAATGCTTGAGGTCGTTTTCCGTCGTGTTCATGAATTTTTGGTAATCCATTTGGAAAAAAATTTGGTTTTTGAAAAATTAAATGATTGGCTGGAATTTCTACTAAATCATTATTTGGGAATATTTTTTTTATTTCCTTTCGAACGTATTGATCCATCCCGTAATTGTCATCGATATGAAGAAAACCTCCGGCCGAAAGGTAATTGCTTAAATTACTTACCTCATTCTCATTAAAAACCACATTTCCATGGCCTGTCATATGAACTAATGGATACAAAAATAATTCTGGACTGCTTGGTTCAACAGTAGCTGGTTTAAGTTTAATTTGCGTATTAATATTTGAATTACAATATTTTATTAAATTAGGCAATGAAGTTGGATTTGCATACCAATCGCCGCCGCCGTTATACTTCAGCAAAGCAATTTCTTGCGAATACGACGATAAAGAAAATAAGAGCACTAATAAATAAAATATTTTTTTCATAACCAATGGCTTATATTAGACTTCATTAACAAATAGTACACTGTGACAAGCGACAATTGCGGCAGTTTCTGTACGTAATCTAGTGTTTCCAAGAGAAACAGCTGTGAAATTATTACTGAGAGCTAATCCTATTTCTTTTTCTGAAAAATCACCCTCTGGACCTATTAACATGGTTATTTTTTCATTAGGTCGTAAGATAGATTTAAATGTTTTTTTATCTGTCTCTTCACAATGCGCAATCATTTTTAAATCTTGATTTTCACTATTTACAAATTCTTTAAAAGTCATTGCAGGATTTAAAATTGGCAGAAATAATTCATTGGATTGTTTCATTGCGGCTAATAAGATCTTATCAAAACGTTCCTTATTAATCGTTTTTCTTTCGGAACGATCACAGATGATTGGCGTTATTTCGTGTATCCCTATTTCAGTCGCTTTTTCTAAAAACCACTCGAAACGATCGTTCATTTTTGTTGGTGCGACAGCAAGATGCAATCTGAATTTTGAAGCTTCTGCTTTTTCTATCGAAATAATTTTAACGGTACATTTACTGTCAGAAGCTAAAGTAATTTCAGTAGTAAATAAAAAACCTAATCCATTAGTAACGTGTAATATATCTGTATCTTTTTTACGTAATACTTTAATTATATGTTTACTCTCTTCTTTATCAAAAGAAAAACTTTCTGTTGCTTCGTTTATGTTGGGATTGTAAAATAATTGCATAACCTATAATTGAATTCTTGCTTTAGAAACGACAGATGAAGTTTCAAATGTTTGATTTAAAAATTTTTGATAACCTACAATTCCAATCATTGCAGCATTATCCGTAGTGTACTCAAATTTTGGAACAAAAGTTTTCCAGCCGTATAAATCTTCTGCTTTCTTTAATGTATTTCTAATTCCTGAATTTGCGGACACTCCTCCGCCAATTGCGATTTGTTTGATTCCTGTTTCCTTAACCGCTAATTTTAATTTATCCATTAAAATTTCGATTATTGTATGTTGTATTGACGCACAGATGTCATTTAAATTTTCGTCAACAAAATTCGGATTTTCTATTTTTTTCTTTTGAATAAAATATAATATTGCCGTTTTTAATCCAGAGAAACTAAAGTCTAATCCGGGAACTTTTGGCTTTGTAAATACAAAAGCTTTTGGATTTCCTAGTTGTGCATATTTATCAATTAGAGGACCTCCAGGATACGGAAGACCTAAGATTTTTGCGCTTTTGTCGAATGCTTCACCTACAGCATCATCTGTAGTTTCGCCAATTACCTTCATTTCAAAAAAATCATCAACTTTAATAATCTGTGTATGTCCACCACTAATGGTTAAAGCTAAAAATGGAAATTTAGGTTTTTCGAAATTTTCTTCAGCTATAAAATGTGCTAGGACATGCGCTTGCATATGATTAACAGCAATTAATGGTATTTGCAATGCTAATGCCATCGATTTAGCAAAAGAGCTTCCCACTAATAGTGAGCCCATTAGTCCTGGACCTTGAGTAAATGCAATTGCAGATAACTGTTCTTTTTGTATATTTGCTTTACGAAGCGCTGCGTCAACAACAGGAACGATATTTTGCTGGTGTGCACGGGAAGCTAGCTCAGGTACGACACCACCATATTGGTTGTGAATTAACTGATTTGCTACAACATTTGATAGCACTTTATCGTTCTGTAAAATGGCTGCAGCAGTATCATCGCAGGAACTTTCGATAGCAAGAATAAAAACCTCGGGATTTTGCATAAAAAGGCACAAATTTTGAATTACTTTTGACAAGTGAATTACCACAAAAAATATTCTTTTTGTCAAAGTCCAAAATTAGAAAATTTTTATCAAAGGTGCTGCGTTTACAAAGGCAAAATGAAATATTAGAAAATTTAAACAATAAATAGGTATCAAAAAAATAATAAAAATAGTATTTCGTTTCCTTCTTGGACTAATCCTCCTTTTGTTGGTTGCTGCTATTGCACTTACTTTGCCAGTTGTTCAAACAAAAATTGCTCACTATTTTACAAACAGTATTAACAAAGACTTTGGCACAAATATCGCCATAGAGGGCGTTGCTGTATCTGTTTTTGGAGGAATAAAGTTTAAAAACGTTTTGATTCGGGATCATCACAAAGACACCCTAATCTATTCACAAAGAATAGCTACGACAATTCTAGAAGGAAAAAAGTTGTTAGATGGTGATTTGATTTTTGATGGTTTAGAACTTAAGGGTCTATTATTTAACCTAAAGACTTATAAAAATGAAAAGGATTCTAATCTAGATAAATTTGTAGAGGCATTTGAAAGCGGAAAACCATCTACTAGAAAATTTTTACTGAAGGCTAATAATTTACAAATCTATAATGGACATTTCATTTTAACGGATGAGAATAGAGAAAATCCTAAAGATGTTGATTTTACTAAATTAAATGCATCGGTAACTGACTTTATGATTTTTGGTCCAGATGTTACCACTAACATCAATAAAATGTCGTTCATGGATTTCAGAGGATTATACGTAAAAAACCTGAAATCTAAATTTTCGTATTCCAAGAAGAGTATTAAACTAGAGGAATTAGACTTACTTACTAAAGAATCCGCTTTAGTGGGAACCGTTCTTTTAAATTATAAAATTGAGGATTTTATAAACTTTAATGACAAGGTCGTTTTTGATATTAAGATAAAGTCAGGTTCTATTGGTTCAAATGACATTCGTCACTTCTATAAAGAAATTGGGAAAAACCAGCATTTTTATGTAAAATCGAATGTAAAAGGAACATTGAATAATTTGAAATTGAATAATCTTAAATTAATTGATGATCGAAAAACAGAGATTGTTGGAGATATTCACTTTAATAATCTTTTTGCCAAGAAAGGACAAAAGTTTTCAATGGACGCTAAGTTTGACAAATTGACTTCAACCTATGAAGACTTAGTGGTTATTTTACCAAATATCTTAGGAAATAAATTACCGACTTCATTAAAAAAATTAGGTAGATTCTCTGCAAAAGGAACTTCTACCGTTTCGACTACTGCCGTAGAAGCTGATTTCTTCATGATAACTGCTTTAGGAAATGTAACTTCAAATTTAGCAATTCAAAATATTGATGTAATTGACAAAGCTTCTTATGTTGGAAATGTAATTTTAGATAATTTTGACATTGGAAACTTGTTAGAAGAAAAAGACTTAGGAAGAGTAAGTTTGAATATAGACGTTGACGGTAAAGGTTTTAAGCAAAAATTTCTAGATACAGCAATTAAAGGTGATATTACAAAGGTAGATTTTAGGAATTATACTTATTCTAATATTGTTGTCGATGGAACGCTTAAAAGCCCAATGTATAAAGGCCAAATATCAGTTAACGACCCAAATTTAAGTATGACATTTGACGGTTTACTTGATATTACTAAAAAAGACAGCCGTTATGATTTTCATTTAAATGTTGAAAATGCTGATTTGAATAAATTAAAATTAGTAAAAGATTCGGTATCAATATTTAGAGGAGATGTTGTTGTACAAGCCAGTGGAAATAATATAGAAAATTTCCAGGGTAATGTTTATATCAACAAGACTTCTTATCAAAATGCAAAAGACACTTACAATTTTGATGATTTTACCATTAATTCTGTATTTGATCAAAATAGAGTACGAACAATAACTGTTAACTCTCCAGATATTGTACAAGGAGAGATCGTAGGAAGATATGAATTCAATCAATTAGAGAATTTAGTAAAAAACTCTTTAGGTAGTTTATACACTAATTTTAAGCCACATAAAGTTAAAAAGGGACAGTTTTTAAAATTCAACTTTTCGATCTATAATAAAATCATCGAAATATTTTTTCCAGACATTGCGATAGGAGCAAATACCATTGTTAAAGGAAATATGAATTCTGACAATCAGGAATTCAAACTTAATTTCAACTCTCCGCAAATCGTTGCTTCTGATAATACTTTTGATAATATTAATGTATCAATCGATAACAAAAATCCGCTTTATAACGCGTACATCGAACTAGACAGTATCAAAACTAAATACTATAAAATTCAAGATTTTAGTTTGATCAATGTTACCATGAAAGATACTTTGTATTTTAGGTCTGAATTTAAAGGAGGGAAAAATGCCGAAGATTATTACAATCTGAATTTATATCACACTATTAATAAGGATAATAATAATGTAGTGGGCATTAGTAAATCTGAAGTGAAATTCAAGGATTATTTATGGTTTCTGAATGAAAATGAATCAGCTGATAACCAAATCGTTTTTGATAAATCGTTTAAAAACTTTACGATAGATAATATCATTCTTTCGCACGAAGAACAATCTATTGCATTAGGTGGTATTTTTAAAGGACCCACAGTCAAGGATTTAAAGCTAAGTTTCAAAGATGTAGATTTAAATCAAATCACACCTACAAACGAAAAATTCCTATTGGAAGGAAATATTAATGGTGAAGTGAGTTTTAAACAGAACAAGGATGTTTACCAACCCACGGCTTCAATTATCATTGACAATTTAAACGTAAATAAAACTGATTTAGGGACGTTAAACTTTGATATTGAAGGAGATGAAAACCTTCAGAAATTTAAAATTAATTCTAATCTAGAAAACAAGAATTTAGAATCCTTTGATGCTGATGGTAGTTTAGAAATTGTAAACAAGGAGACTCTTTTAGATCTGAAATTAAAATTTGATAAGTTCAACATTGCTGCTTTAAATTCTTTGGGAGGTGATGTTTTATCTAATATTAGAGGTTCAATCTCTGGTAATGCAACAATTGAAGGTAACGTGAAAAAACCTAATATTAACGGTCGCTTGTTCTTAGATAAGGCGGGAATTACAATCCCTTATTTAAATGTTGATTACGGCTTGGGCGATAATACTATCATTGATTTGACGGACGAGAAATTTTTATTTAGAAACAATACGCTGACCGATACAAAATACGGAACAACGGGAAGTCTCAATGGAAATATAGAACATAATAATTTTACCGACTGGAAGCTAGATTTGGCTATTCGATCTAAACGTTTACTCGCTTTGGACACAAAGGACAGTGAGGATGCTGCTTATTATGGAACTGCCTTCATTGATGGTACAGCAACTATTAAAGGACCTACAAATTCTCTATTCATTAAAGTTGATGCGAAGTCAGAAAAGGGAACAGCCGTTAAAATTCCTATCAATAATGCCGAAAGTGTAAGTGACAATATATTTATACATTTTGTAACAGAAAAGGAAAAGTACAATTTACAAAATGGTATTGTTGACAATACTAGAAATTACAACGGACTTGAATTAGAATTTGATTTTGATATTACACCAGATGCGGAGGTAGAAGTTATTCTAGATCGTAATACGGGTCATGGAATGCGTGGAAAAGGATTCGGATCATTATTGTTCAAAATTAATACGCTTGGTAGATTTAATATGTGGGGAGATTTCCAGGCATATGAAGGAAGTTATAATTTTAAATATGGTGGTTTGATTGATAAGAAGTTTGAGGTTAAAAAAGGAGGTTCGATTACGTGGGAAGGAAATCCTATGAAAGCGCAACTAAATCTTGAGGCCATTTATAAAACTTCTGCAAATCCAGCTGTTTTGTTAGATAATTCTTCTTTTAATACTAAAGTTCCTGTAGAAGTTATAATAGGAGTAAGAGGCGATTTAACGAGTCCAGAACCCGATTTTAATATTGAGTTCCCAACAGTTAGTAATGTGTTAAAATCAGAGATTCAATATAAGTTGAATGATAAAGACGTCAGACAAACACAAGCTCTATACTTATTATCATCAGGTACTTTCTTAAGCCCAGAAGGAGTGAGTCAGTCTGATTTTTCAGGAAGTTTATTTGAGACAGCTTCTAGCATTCTTGGAGGAATTATTCAGTCTGATGACGAGAAATTTAAAGTTGGTCTGAATTTTATTGGTGCTGATAGAAGAATAGGGAAAGAAACAGATGGTCGATTTGTAGCAACAATTTCGTCGAAAATTAATGATCGAGTTACCATTAATGGAAAATTAGGAGTTCCTTTTGGTGGAATCAATGAATCTGCTATTGTAGGTGATGTTGAAGTTCTTTTTAGAGTGAATGAGGATGGTACATTAAACTTAAGGCTTTTCAACAAAGAAAATGACATTAATTACGTTGGTCAAGGAATAGGATATACACAAGGTTTAGGGGTTTCTTATGAAGTCGATTTTGATACATTCAAAGAATTTGTAAATAAGATTTTTAAGAATCTAAAATTCGAAAAAGTTTCAAGCCCTGCATCTGAAGATCAAGATTCTAATTTATCACCTGAATATATTAAGTTTCAAAGGTCCAAAAAATCTTCAACAGAGAAGGTCAAAAAAAATCAGGAAGGATTAATTCCGGACGAAATTTAATATAACCCCGTTAAATTTAAAATTTATAAAGCCTGCAAGATTAAAGTAATCTTGCAGGCTTTTTTATATCCCAAAGAATCTATTTTTCCCGAAAGACGTATATGATTCGTTACCAGTTTTATTTGAATTTACGTTTTTTTAAATCGTAATCTCTATACATTATAAATGTGTTTATTTTTAAATATGCACAATTAAACCTCCATGATTTCACTTTTAAAATTACTATTTTTATAACTACTGATTTATAGTAAAATAAGGGTCTGATTCGAAAATCATTAAACATAATTTGAATATTTTTTAATTTTATTAAATATTATTCAATTTATTGAGTTTTCTAAAAACTTATCAACGAAAACGTTTGAATTTAAAAGGCTTTCCTAATTTATCAATAACGCAGCCTTGAAAGTGGGTAATGTTTGTTAAATTTACACTTTAATACTTTAAAGAAATGCCAAAAACAATAAAAAAAGTAGGAGTTCTTACTTCAGGAGGAGACTCACCAGGAATGAATGCTGCTATTCGTTCGGTTGTTAGAACTTGCGCTTATCATAATATAGAATGTATCGGAATTTATAGAGGGTATCAAGGAATGATTGAAGGCGACTTCAAAGATATGGGACCTCGAAGTGTAAATAATATTGTCAATAAAGGAGGAACGATTTTAAAGTCGGCTCGTTCAAATGAATTCAAAACGGCTGAAGGTCGTAAAAGAGCTCATGAAAATCTTTTAAAAGCTGGAGTTGATGCTTTGGTTGTTATTGGTGGTGATGGAACGTTTACAGGAGGTTTATTATTTAGTAACGAATTTAATTTTCCAATAATGGGAATTCCAGGTACTATTGATAATGATATTTTTGGAACAAGTCACACACTTGGTTATGATACTGCTTTAAACACAGTTATTGAAGTAATTGATAAAATTAGAGATACAGCCAGTTCGCACAATCGTTTGTTCTTTGTAGAGGTGATGGGTAGAGATGCCGGACATCTTGCTTTGAATGCTGGAATTGGCGCTGGTGCTGAAGAGATTCTAATCCCTGAGGAAGATTTAGGTTTAGAGCGTCTTTTAGAATCATTACAAAAAAGTAAAGCTTCTGGAAAGTCTTCTAGTATCGTTGTGATCGCTGAAGGAGACAAAATTGGTAAAAATGTTTTCGAATTAAAAGATTATGTAGAAGCTAATTTACCCGAATACGATGTTAGAGTTTCAGTTTTAGGTCATATGCAACGTGGCGGTTCACCTTCTTGTTTTGATAGAGTTCTTGCAAGTAGGTTAGGAGTTAAAGCTGTTGAATCGTTAATCGAAGGTAAGTCAAGTTATATGGTAGGACTTCAGTGTGATAAAATTTCATTGACTCCTTTGGTACAAGCCATAAAAGGAAAAACAGAGATTGATAGAGAATTATTAAGAGTTTCAGATATCATGTCGACCTAAATTGTTTTAATCTATCGTGAGAAAGTTAGATTATGTTAAAAATTTGGAAAATTAAGAATAAAGAGAATATCAGACAGCATGTCTACAAGATTTGTTAAAGTTTATTGTGAGGAAATTAGACTTTATGTGGAGGTAATAAAATAAACTAAAAAATTAAAGTAAAATGTCAAAAGTTAAATTAGGAATAAACGGTTTTGGAAGAATAGGAAGAATTGTATTTAGAGAATCATATAATAGAGATAACGTAGAGGTAGTTGCAATTAATGACTTATTAGATGTTGATCACCTAGCATATTTACTGAAATATGATTCGGTTCACGGTCGTTTTTCTGAAAAAGTAGAAGTAAAAGACGGTAATCTTTATGTGAACGATAAACATATTAGAGTTACTGCAGAGAAAAATCCTGCTGATTTAAAATGGAATGAAGTTGATGTTGATGTTGTTGCTGAATGTACCGGATTTTTTACCACTCTAGAAACTGCAAACGCACATATCACTGGTGGAGCTAAAAAAGTTATTATTTCGGCGCCATCTGCAGATGCACCAATGTTTGTTATGGGAGTTAATCATCACAAGGCTTTAGCTTCAGATACGATTGTTTCAAATGCATCTTGTACTACAAATTGTCTTGCTCCATTAGCTAAAGTTATCAATGATAATTTTGGAATAGTTGAAGCGTTAATGACTACAGTTCACGCTACTACTTCAACACAAATGACTACTGATGGTCCATCAAAAAAAGACTGGAGAGGTGGACGAGCAGCTTCATGTAATATTATACCATCATCAACTGGTGCTGCTAAAGCGGTAGGAAAAGTAATTCCTGAGTTGAACGGTAAATTAACTGGAATGGCTTTCCGTGTTCCTACAACAGATGTTTCGGCTGTAGATTTAACTGTGAAAGTGGCAAAAGAAACGAGCTATGAAGAAATCATGGCGGTATTGAAAACTGCTTCTGAAACCACGATGAAAGGTGTTCTAGGTTACACTGAAGATTTGGTAGTTTCGCAAGATTTCGTTTCTGATCCTAGAACTTCAATTATTGACGCAAATGCAGGTATTGGATTGAATTCTACATTCTTTAAAATTATATCTTGGTACGATAATGAATATGGTTATTCTAGTAAATTAATCGATTTATCGGTACACATTGCAGGACTAAAATAATTATCTATATTTACAAAAATCCCGTTATTTTCATTTTAGCGGGATTTTATTTTTTTACAAAAATTCAATTTTATATTCGGTTAATTTAACCAAAAACCAAAAAAACCAAACGAAATGAGATTAATTGTTGATAGTGGCTCAACCAAAGCCGATTGGATAGCGATAAATGAAGAAGGAAAAGTGCTTTTTACAACGCAAACATTAGGCTTGAATCCAGAAATATTGGAGAAAGATGAAATAATTGACCGATTGAATGATCGTTTTGATATTTTACAAAACAAGAAAGCCGCTACTCACTTATTTTTTTATGGCGCTGGTTGTGGTACAGATCGAATGAAAATTATGTTATCTCAAGTTTTTCAAGAGTATTTTCCGAATGCTATTATTTCTGTGGAAGAAGATACGTATGCGGCAGTTTACGCTACGACTCCTAAAGGAGAAAAAGCGATCGTTAGTATTTTAGGTACTGGATCAAATTGTAGTTATTTCGATGGTAAAGAATTGCATCAAAAAGTGCAGTCTTTAGGATATATTGTAATGGATGATTGCAGCGGAAATGTTTTTGGTAAAGAATTAATCAGAAAATATTATTTCAATAAGATGCCAAAAGAATTAGCGGCAAAATTTGAAAAAGAATATGATATGAGCGCAGACGCTGTAAAAAGCAAATTGTACAAAGAACCAAATCCTAATGCTTATTTAGCGACTTTTGCTAAATTCTTAATTCAAAATAAGGAAACTGAGTTTTGTAGAAAAATAATTTTCAAAGGGATGAAATCTTTCGTAAAAAATTATATCAAACAGTTTGATAATCATAAAGAAGTTCCAGTACACTTTGTAGGTTCTATAGCATTCTATTTAAAAGATGAATTGCAGGAGACTTTTGATAAATATGAACTTCAGCTAGGAAATGTACTTAGAAGACCTATTGACGGACTTATTGCCTATCACGTAGCAAATAAGTAGTACAAAAAAAAGTAAATAAAAAATTCCAAATTCCAATGTAATACAAAGGAGTTTGGAATTTCTTATTTAATATCAAATGGTATTATAAAATTGCAATCATCGATATTTCTACATTAACGTTTCTTGGTAAGCAAGCTACTTGAACGGTCTCGCGAGCTGGTGCCGTTTTTTCGTCGAAGTAAGATCCATAAACTGTATTTATTTTAGCGAAGTCATTCATGTCCATAATGAATATCGTAGTTTTTACAACTTGATCAAATGTCATTCCTGCAGCTGTTAAAACTGCTTTCATGTTTTCCATAACTTGCTTCGTTTCCTCTTCGATACTCGTAGTTACTAACTCTCCCGTTGCTGGATTAATAGCAATTTGGCCAGAAGTATATAAAGTATTTCCTTTTAAAACGGCTTGATTGTAAGGTCCTATTGGAGCTGGAGCATTTTCAGTAAAAATTATCTTTTTCATATTTGTTTTATATTTTAAATACTTAATTATTGGTAGGTAGATTTTTTGAGAAGATTATCGGTTAATAACGCTTCGCTTATCCCATTTGATATCGCTAAGCACTCCAGATTTTATTCCTATAAAGAATCCCCAATTCGCATTATCTCCAAAAGGAGACCAGTTAAAATCCATTCTCCAGCTAAGCAAATCTCGTTCAAATCTAAACTGTGTGAACGTAACGCCTTTTTGTACAAAATCATAACCAGTAGAAACTCCTGCTTTCCATTTAGGAGTTATATCAGCATTAGCAGAAATCATTATTGAGTTCCCAATAATTTTATTCTCTCTGTTGTTATTTCCGTAGGTTAAGGAATAAGCAAAAGTCATATCCCATGGTAATTTCGAATTAAAAAATTCTGAAATTTTGTCTTCACCCTCTGACTCTTCGTCGCCAAATTGACTTTTTCTGCTGTCTCCTAAATCGGTGTTGGTTCCGAACAAATCATCTGCACGACCACCATTCCGCTGACTTTGTTCGTTTTTATCCTTTTTCGTATCATCTTTCCCTTTACTTGAAAGAGAGTAATTTAAAGTCATATTTGAACTTGTCATTCTAAAAAGGCTTCCGCCATTATCGATATTAAATCTATTGATTCTCTTTCCAGAATTATCTATCGCATAAGGATCTAAAGTCGCACCAAAATTCACATTCATTTTATTATCTAATAACTGCGTTCCACCACTAACTCTAACAGGAGCCAGGGCAAGCGAGTTAACACCGTCCGCATTTAGATTATAACTAGTAGAGAAGTTTAAGTTATTTAATAACATAATTTTCTTGGCTTCCGTTCTTGTACTGTCTTTGTCAGTAACTTTTGCTTCAAAGGTATTACTCAAATCAAAACCTAAAGTGTTAGAATTTGTTAAGCCTGGCGCACCAAAAATTCCATTTTCAAATCGTGTATATTGCTTGTCCATTGTCCCACTAGCATCTGAAGCATAAGTATCGTAATACTTTTCGAAACTAGGAGTGTAGCCATACGATACGGAAGGTCTCATGACGTGACGAATCGATTTAATTTTTTTGTTTTCTCCAAAATTAAATGTACCGTAAACCGTTGTTCCTACGCTGGACGAGAATGAATACGTTCTAAAAGCATCAAATCCATTGACTACTTTGTCTGTTACCTTACTTAAGTCGTTATCGTATCCTCTTTCAATTGTTTTTGTATACCAAATTTCCTCGTAGTTCATCGAAGTGGATGCACTGAAATATTTGAATATTTTGAAATTAGTGCTCAAAGGAATACTGTGTTGAAAACCAACTTTTGCATCTCTAAACATTTGCGGTTTAAAAAATAGAGAATCGGTTGTAACGATACTGTTGCGTCCGTTTAAGTTATATTGTAAATTTATGTTTTTGAAAAAACCTTTTTTAACGCCATCTTTCCCTACAAAAGGATAAATTCTGTCAACACTCAACTGCAATGTTGGTAAGGTCATATTAATTTCCTCGGTTTGCGTATTTTGCGAATGTGTAGCGGTCAAAGACATTCGTACTTGAGGAACAGAATTGAATGTTTTTGAATACGAAACTGACGAACTCAATGTGTTATTCAAGTTGGAACCAATATTGACTTGGTTTATTGACTGTTTAAAATATTTACTACTACCAAGATTCACAGATGCTGAGAAACTAGAATTTGGACTTGATTTATTGTCTTTAGAATGAGACCACTGAATATTATAGATATTTTGTTTCGAATAATCAGGATATCCACGTTCACTACTAATTAAATTTTCGAATCTAACGTTTACATTTCCTCTAAAATTATATCTTTTGGCATAACTAGACTCAAAACGCATTCCGTAACTACCATTAGTATAGTAGTCACCTAAAACAGTTAAATCGTAATTATCGCTCAGTGCAAAATAATATCCTAAATTTTGTAATGAAAAACCTCTATCATTTGAGTCATTGTAACTTGGTAGAATGAGTCCTGAAATACTAGTTTCTTTACTCATAGGAAAAAAAGCAAACGGTAAAGCTATAGGAGTTGGTACATTAGCAATAACCATATTTGTCAATCCTGTAACTACTTTTTTACCTGGAATAAATTTCACTTTATTGGTTTGGAAATAATATTCTGGATTGTCTATATCTTTTGAAGTAGTAAAACGAGCTCCTTTTAAGAAATAAACCGAGTCGTTTTCCTTTTTAGTAATTGCTGCTTTTATTTTAAACTCTCCTTGTTCAGATCGAGAATTCCAAATTAAGGCTTTTTTTGTCTTAAAATTAAATCGGATGGAATCGGGTTCAATAACATTTGTACCTTGTTTGAAATTTGGAAACTGTGTATATTTTCCAGTAGAATCCTTAATTCGTCCTGCGTAAACTTCATTTTTCTCATAGTCCATAACTATGATTCCTGATTTTAATTCGATATCTTGATAAAAAAGTTCTGCCTTGTCGTACAATGTCAGTAATTTTTTCTTTTGATCAATCTTTGCGTATTTATCTGCTTTGTATCTTACTTTTCCATCGAGAAATGGTTTTTTACCTTTTACCGTATCCTTTTTTATAGTGTCATTTTCTTTAATTGGAATCAAATTAGGTTTCTCAATTGGTGAAATGATCTTGTTAGCGCTATCTGTTTGTTTATTAGCGGGTATAGCCGTCTTTTTTTTTATTATATCTTGAGAGTATAATTTACCAGAACCTAATGATAGGAAAAATGATATTAAAACGATATTAAATAAGTTTGTATACAAAGGTTTAAATGCTATTTTTGTAATTTGTGGCTTGTTTTTTGACATCTCAGAATTACATATTATTATTTGTCAAAAATAGACAAATAAATAAATTTATGGCGGTAGTCTTTTAATTAAATTAACTTATAGCTTTATGCATAAAATATATAAAATTAAAATAGTAGTAACTTTTATTTTAATCATGATTTCGGCATCTGGATTTAGTCAATCTAATACGTTCAAAGTAACTTTAGATGCGGGTCACGGAGCACATGATTTCGGTGCAGTTTATGAAGGCAGGATCGAAAAAAATATTGCGCTCGCAATTGCTTTAAAAGTTGGGAAAATATTGGAATCGACTCCACAAATGCAGGTTAATTACACTCGCAAAACAGATGTTTTTATTGATTTAATCGAAAGAGCCAATATCGCCAATCGATTTAATGCTAATATTTTTGTTTCAATTCACTGTAATGCTAATAGAAATACCGCTGCAGACGGAACTGAAACGTATGTAATGGGTTTGAGTAAAGTAGCTTCTAATCTTGCTGCTGCAAAAAAGGAAAACTCGGTAATTACTTTAGAAAAAGATTACAAGCAGAAATACGAAGGTTTTGATCCGAATTCGCCTGAGACAATGATTGGAATGACATTAATGCAAGAGGAATATTTAGATAATAGTATTTCATTGGCGAGCAAAATAGAAGATGCTTTTGCTGATTTAGGAAAAAAGATTAGAGGCGGTGGAGTGAAACAAGCTCCTTTTATGGTACTTCATAAAGCTTATATGCCTAGAGTTTTGATAGAAACTGGATTTATATCCAATACTACTGAAGGAAACTTATTAAATTCAGAAGAAGGACAAGTTGAAATTTCTAAAGCGATTGCTGAAGCAATTATAAGCTATAAAAAAGAGTATTACGGTAATGGCGAAATTGAATTAATAGGGGAATTGCCTTCTCAAAAAATCAATGAGAAACCAATACAAGAAAACATTGTTCCAATTAAGGCAAAACCAGTACCTGTAGTTGAGGAACCAATCCAAACAAGAAAAGTAGTTGATACAACTAAACCAATTTTTAAAGTGCAGTTATCAGCAAGCAGTAAAAGGCTAGATTTAATTCCTAGAAATTTTAATGGACTACGAAATATTTCTGTTGCATATGAAAACAGGGTATACAAATATATGTATGGTGAAACTTCTGATTATGACGAAGCAAAACAGCAGTTGCAAGAAGCAAAATTAAAAGGTTATGATACAGCTTTTCTAATTGCCTTTAAAAACGGAGAAAAAATAAACGTTCAAGACGCCTTGAAATAATTTCTATTTCCGACTTATTATTATAAACAAAAAAATAAAACTTTGACTTTAGTTAGAACGATTAAAACAATAATTGTACTCTTAATAGTATTATCTCCAAAAAATACTTTCTCACAATCCAAGAATAAATTTGTAATTATTTTAGACGCAGGTCACGGTGGTAAAGACCCTGGGAATTCATATCACGGTTTTGTCGAAAAGGAGATTGCGCTTAAAACAGCGCTGAAATTAGAAAAGTTTTTAAAAAAAGATAGCGACATTGAAGTCGTTCACACACGTAAGTCAGATGTTTTTATTGAATTAGTAGATAGACCTAAGAAAGCTAATAGTATGGATGCTAATTTATTTGTATCCATTCACTGTAATTCCGTTAGTAATCCAATTCCTTTTGGTACTGAAACTTTTGTAATGGGTTTGACTCGAAGCAAAGGCAATTTAGAAATTGCAAAGCAAGAGAATTCTGTTATTTTATTGGAGAAAAATTATAAGCAAACTTATAAAGGTTTTGATCCAAAAAATCCTACTACTTTAATTGGTTTAAAAATGCTTCAAGAAGATTATCTGGAGCGAAGCATTCAACTCGCGTCAAAGATTGAAAGTAATTTTAAACACAAATTAAACCGCAAATCACGTGGTATAAAGCAATCTCCTCTATGGGTGCTTGATGCGGCATATATGCCTAGCGTTTTGATTGAGCTTGGTTTTTTGTCTAATAATAAAGAAGGACTTTATCTAAATTCTAATGCAGGGCAAGAAGCTATGGCTGGGGCAATTGCTTCTGCTATTATTTCCTATAAGAAAGAATATTTTGGGAATGGCTATTCATCAAAAAATGACAAAGCGAGTTCGAATAAAACAAGCGGTAAGGAAATAAGTGAATCTTCAGCATCTGCTAAGGATAAAAACAATGCTAGTGGCCAAAAGTCGAAAAGTGCAAATGTTATTTTTAAAGTGCAGTTTGCGGCAGGAAATCAAAACATTAAATTAGTACCTTCTAACTTTAAAGGATTAAAGAATGTATCAGTTCGAACAAACAACGGAAATTTTTATAAGTACGCTTATGGACAAACTGATGATTACAACCAATCTAAAAAAGATTTGAAAGAAGTGAAATCCAAAGGCTACACTTCAGCGTATATTATAGCATTTAAAGACGGAAAAAACGTCAGTGTCGAAGAAGCGCTGAAATAATAACAACAAGTCAAATATTTTATATTAAATTTGTCAAAAATACTTAAATTTTGAAAATAACAAGAGAAATTAAAACGGCTATTCTAGTAATAGCGTCAATATTATTATTCATTTGGGGATATAGTTTTTTGAAAGGAAGAGACCTTTTTATTAACTATAAAACTTTTTACGTTGAATATAAAAGTGTCGAAGGTTTAGCTACTTCTGCTCCCGTAACTTTAAACGGTTTAGTAGTCGGTAAGGTAAGTAGTATTGCTATCAATGAAAACACGGGTACATTATTAGTAGAATTACAGCTGAAAACTGATTTTCCAATCTCTAAATCTAGTGTGGCTTCTATTTATGAGCCAGGATTCATTGGAGGAAAACAAATTGCTATTATTCCGAATTTTGCTGACAAAACTTTAGCAGTCGATGGTCAAAGGCTTAAAGCAGGAGTAAAAATGGGTCTTACTGATAAAGTAGGAGATCAACTAGCGCCACTTCAGGAAAAACTTGAAAAACTTTTAGGAAGTACTGAAAAACTAATATCAGGCTTAAATAATGTGTTAGATCAACAAGGGCAGCAAGAGTTAAAACTTACTTTAGCAGAATTAAGTAAAACTATGGAGCAATTCCATAAAGCATCTAAAAATGTTAACGGTTTACTTGACGACAATAGATCTCAAATAACAAGTGTTGTTACTAAGTTTGATAAAATTAGCGGAGACTTCTCTCAAATTTCTGCATCATTAAACAAAGCTGACGTTGGTAAAACAGTAACTAATTTAAATGCAACTTTGGCAAAAGTAGATGGAATTGTCAATGGATTAGAATCAGGGAAAGGTTCTATGGGTAAATTGCTAAACGATGAGGCTTTCTACCAAAACATTAAAACTTCTACAAAAGAACTTGAATTACTACTGCAGGATGTGAGACTTCACCCAACACGTTATGTAAACATATCTGTTTTTGGTAAAAAAGATAAACCTTATGTTGCTCCCGTACAAGATTCTGTTTCTACTATAAAAAATTAGTTCCTATGAGTTATTTAGACAATATTTTATTTGCAATTCTTCTAGCTGTTGGATTCGGTTATTTCTTTATGAGTGTAAAGAAAATCCGACGAAACATTAATTTGGGAACTGACGTTGATCGTTATGATAATCCTAAAGCAAGATGGGCAAATATGGCCATGATTGCATTAGGTCAGTCAAAAATGGTTAAAAGACCTGTGGCTGGAATCATGCATATTATTGTTTACTTAGGTTTCATAATTATTAACATTGAGTTACTCGAAATCATAATCGATGGGCTTTTTGGCACACATCGTATTTTTGCTTTCCTTGGAACTACTTATGACGTTTTGATTGCTTCCTTCGAAATATTAGCTGTTTTAGTTCTTATAGCTGTATTTGTTTTTTGGATTAGAAGAAATGTTATAAAGTTAAAGCGCTTCATAAGCTCTGATTTAACAGGATGGCCGAAAAACGATGCTAACTACATTCTATATTTTGAAGTTGTTTTGATGACCTTGTTTTTATTAATGAACGCCTCTGATTTACATTTACAAAATGTTCCAGGTGGTTTTTCTCATTTTATAAAAGCGGGATATTTTCCTATTAGTCAATTTATTGAACCTGTTTTTAATGGAATGTCAAATGAGTTAGTTATGCTTTTAACGGAAGTTTTCTGGTGGTTGCATATTACAGGTATTTTGATTTTTATGAATTACTTGTACTTTTCAAAACATTTACACATTCTATTAGCTTTTCCTAATACTTATTTTTCAAACTTAAATCCATTAGGTCAATTTGATAATTTAGCTTCTGTGACTACTGAGGTAAAATTAATGATGGATCCTAATGCTGATCCTTTTGCAGCAGCGCCCGTAGATGCGAATGCTGTGCCAAGTAAATTTGGTGCTAGCGATGTTCAAGATTTGAATTGGGTACAACTACTAAATGCGTACACATGTACTGAATGTGGTAGATGTACTTCAGCTTGTCCAGCAAATATTACAGGTAAAAAATTGTCTCCTCGTAAAATTATGATGGATACAAGAGATCGATTAGAGGAAGTAGGTAAAAATATAGATGCTAATAAAGGAATTTTTATTCCAGACAACAAATCTTTACTAAACGATTATATCACAGCTGAAGAATTGTGGGCATGTACATCATGTAATGCTTGTGTTGAAGAATGTCCAGTAAATATTAGTCCTCTTTCGATAATTATGGATATGCGTCGTTATTTAGTTATGGAGCAAAGTGCTGCGCCAATGCCACTAAATGCTATGATGACTAATATTGAAAATAACGGAGCTCCATGGCAATACAATCAGCAAGACCGATTGAATTGGAAAAACGAGAATTAAAAAGTTTATTCCCGCATTAGAATATAAAATATAATTACAGATGGTTTTTTAACTATTTGAAAAAAAATAAAAGTTATGTCAGAGGATTTAATAGTGCCAACAATGGCTGAAATGTTAGCTCAAGGCAAACAACCAGAGGTTTTATTTTGGGTAGGTTGTGCTGGGAGTTTTGATGATAGAGCAAAAAAAATTACTAAAGCATTTGTTCGAATATTGAACCGTGCTAATATTTCATTTGCAGTTTTAGGAACTGAAGAGAGTTGTACCGGAGATCCTGCAAAAAGAGCAGGGAATGAGTTTTTATTTCAAATGCAAGCCATGATGAATATCGAGGTCTTAAATGCATACGAAGCAAAAAAGATTGTAACAGCTTGTCCGCACTGCTTTAATACAATAAAAAATGAATATCCAGAATTAGGTGGTAAGTATGAAGTAGTTCATCACACTGAGTTTTTAAAATCCTTACTCGATGATGGTAGACTAACCATTGAAGGTGGTCAATTTAAAGGAAAGCGTATTACGTTTCATGATCCATGTTACTTAGGAAGAGCTAATAAAGTTTATGAAGCGCCTAGAGACTTGATTCTTAAATTAGATGCTGAGTTGGTTGAAATGAAACGTTCTAAAGCAAACGGTTTATGCTGTGGCGCAGGAGGTGCTCAAATGTTTAAAGATGCTGAACCTGGAAATAAAGAAATCAACGTTGAAAGAACGGAAGATGCTTTAGAGATACAATCTGAAATAATTGCTACAGGTTGCCCGTTCTGTAATACAATGATGACTGACGGAATCAAAGCTAAAGATAAAGAAGGTGATGTGAAAGTTATGGATATAGCTGAATTGATCGCAAATGCTCAAGATTTGTAGTAAATCTGAATTAATTTAATCTGCACTTAAAATTATAAATTATAATGTACGTTCCATTTGAAAATTTACCCGAAGAATCTAAAATCTGGATATATCAATCGAATAGAAAATTTTCTGATGCAGAATTTTCTGAAATAGAAATCGCTCTTAAAGCTTTTCTTGAGGATTGGGCTGCGCATGGTACAAGTCTAGAATCTTCATACCAATTAAAATACAATAGATTTATTATTATTGCGGTAAATCAAGACGTGCAAGCTGCTACAGGTTGCTCAATCGATTCATCTGTAGAATTTATCCAAAGTTTAGAACAAAAGTATTCAGTTGATCTTTTGGACAAAATGAATGTTACTTTTAAATTAGGTGAACATATCGCACACAAACCATTGATTGATTTTAAAAAAATGGTTAAAGATAAAGCCGTTACAGAGAATACAGTTGTCTTTAACAACTTAGTAAATAATATTGAAGAATTTAATGAATCATGGGAAGTACCAGCAATTGATAGCTGGCATAGTCGCTTCTTTTAAATAAAATACTGTCCAATGAAAAAAATAGACATTAAAATTTTTACTTTTTGTGTCTTAATTCTTTTTGTTGCTGCTAGTTGTGTTGGTACAAAAATTAATAAGAATGAAGTAATTGTCACCAACATTCCTGTCAAAATTAAAAATGTTGATAGTATTGCAATTACCAATACTCCGTTACTTTTTGATGTTAAGTTAGAGGGCATGAAGTGGGTTGATAGCGTTTACAGCTCAATGAGTTTAGAGGAAAAGTTCGGTCAATTGTTTATGATTGCCGCTTATTCTAATAAAGATGCTAAACATGTTAATTCTATTGAAAAACTGGTTAAAGAAAGTAAAGTTGGCGGCATTATTTTCTTTCAAGGAGGTCCATTACGTCAAGCTAAATTGACTAATAGATATCAATCGATTTCAAAAATTCCTTTATTTATTGGTGTTGATGCGGAGTGGGGATTAGGAATGAGACTTGACTCTACGTATCGTTATCCTTGGAATATGACCCTTGGCGCCATTCAAGACTTAAAGTTGATTGAGAAACTTGGAGTCCAAATGGGTCAGCAAAGTAGAAGGTTAGGACTACAATTTAACTTTGCTCCAGTAGTAGACATCAATTCAAATCCTAAAAACCCTATTATTGGTTTTCGCTCATTTGGCGAAGATAAATTCAAAGTCGCGGAACGTGCGGTTTCTTTAATGAAAGGATTACAGAGTCAGAATGTTTTTGCAACAGCAAAACATTTCCCAGGACATGGTGACACTTCTAAGGATTCTCATAAAGAACTACCAACTATAAGTTCGACAAAAGAAAGTTTGATTGATATCGAATTTTACCCATACCAAAAAATGTTTCACGAAGGTCTTTCTTCGGTGATGGTTGGACATTTAAACGTTCCAAGCTTAGAATCACGTCGCAATTATCCTTCTTCGATTTCCTACGATGTAGTTACAAATGTTCTTCAAAAAGAACTTGGTTTTAAAGGACTTATTTTTACTGATGCTTTGAACATGAAAGGAGTTAGTGATTTTAAAATTCCTAGTGAAGTGAATTTTGAAGCTTTCATGGCTGGAAATGACGTTTTACTTTTCCCTGAAAATGTTCCTGCGACGATTGAAAAATTTAAAGAAGCGTATTCTCAAAATATATTACCGGAAGAACGACTAGCTTTCTCCGTAAAGAAAATATTAAAATTTAAATTTAAAGCTGGCTTAAATAAGTATCAGTCTATTGTAACAGATAATTTGTATAAAGATTTAAATAAAGCTGAAAATGAAGTTTTACAATATGAGCTTTACGAGAATGCTATTACTGTCCTTAAAAACACAAATGCTATTTTGCCAATTAAAAATTTAGCAGAGCAAAAGATAGCTTATGTAAAAATTGGTGATGGTAACAACGATTCTTTTATTTCGACCTTACAAAAATATGCGGATGTCACTGTGGTCGAAGATCGAAATTTAGACAGTTTACAAGTAAAGTTAAAATCTTTTACAACTGTAATTATTGGCTTTCACAAAGCGGATGGTGCCTTTAAAAATGATGATTTACGATTAGATGAATTAGCTAAAATTAATTTTATAGCACAGAATAATAATGTTATTTTAAATCTATTTTCAAAACCGTATGCATTACTTCCTTTTGACAACTTTGATGCTTTTGAAGGATTAGTAATTTCGTATCAAAATAGTGCTATATCCCAAATTGTATCAGCTGAATTAATCTTTGGAGCGGTAGAAGCGAAAGGTAAATTACCAGTTTCCATTAATTCTAAGTTTAAAGTAAATGACGGATTGTCAACAGAAAAATTAGATCGTCTAGGATTTACTACCGCTGAAAATGTAGGTATGAATTCTGAAATACTTTCTAAAATTGATGGTATTGCTAATAAAGCAATCAATTTAAAAATGACACCCGGAATTCAGGTTTTGGTGGCTCGAAAGGGAAAGGTGATTTATCAAAAATCATTTGGTTACCACAGGTATGAAAAATCAATTAAAGTACAAAATTCTGATATTTATGATGTGGCATCTTTAACTAAAATCCTAGCAACTTTGCCAAATGTAATGTTGCAATATGATGAGCAAAAGATAAATTTAGAAACAACTTTAGGAACCATGTCTCCTGTTTTTAAAGGTTCGAATAAAGAGAGCATCAATTTAAAGGATTTATTATCACATTATGCAGGTTTAGCTGCCGGACTTTCCTTTTACAAAGCGGCAATGAATGAAGCAAAATTACCTTCTGATATTTATTTTCGAAAATCTCCTGAAGAAAATTTTAATAAACGAGTTGGCGATAGCCTTTACATACGAAATGATTTTAGTGATAAAATGGTTGATATGATTGTAAAAAGTAAACTATCTGGAAAGAAAGAGTATAAGTACAGTGATCTTACTTTTATGATATTAAAAGATTATTTAGAAAAAACTACAGGCAAAACATTAGATGTTTTAATTCAAGAAAATTTCTACCGATCGCTTGGTATGAATAATTCAAGTTTTAATCCGCTAAATAATTTCGATAAGAACAGAATACCGCCTACAGAAACCGATACTTATTTTCGTCGTCAACTTTTACAAGGATATGTAAATGATTTATCAGCTGCATTAGAAGGTGGAGTATCGGGCCATGCAGGAGTTTTTTCGAATGCTATGGATGTTGCTAAGTTGATGCAGCTTTATCTGCAAAAAGGGAGTTATGGAAATCACCGGTATTTTTCGGAGAAAACTTTTGAAGATTTCAACACCTGTTATTTTTGTGCTGCGGGAAATAGGAGAGGCGTCGGTTTTGATAAACCGCAATTAGGTTCTTCAGGACCAACATGTGGTTGTGCTTCAATGACTAGTTTTGGTCATACAGGGTACACAGGGACAATGGCGTGGGCTGATCCTGAAAATCAAATCGTTTATGTTTTTCTGTCTAATAGAACTTTTCCAGTAGCTGCAGAAAACAGATTATCTAAAGCTAATATTCGAGAGGATATTCAGCAAGTGATTTATGAGGCAATTATAAATTAAATCTTATTTAAATTAGAATAAAACTATTGATAGAATTTATCAAATGCTCTCAATATTTTTGAGAGTATTTTTTTTTGTTTTAACTTTTAGCTTTACATTATATTTTTGTTATTATGTTTTATTTTTTTAAGAGGATTATGTTATATTTGGGTTGAATGCATTCATTATGAGTAGAAGGAATAAATTTTCAACTGTTTTAAATTTAATAACATTATTATTTTGTGTTAACTTTTCATTTGCTCAAAATATTGATATTGAATTACTCCGCGATATCAATGTGAATAGGAACACTTCATTAGATCCTGCTTTTATCTTAATCACTAAAAGTGCAGTTCCTATCAGTATTGGCACGCCCTTGGTGATATACTCAATAGGTTTGATTAAGAAAGATAGTACAGTTAAAAAGCAGGCACTTTTTATAGGTCAAACTTTTTTAGTTTCTGCCTTTGTTACTACTGCTTTAAAATATTCAATAAAAAGGGAAAGACCGTTTAACTCATATCTCGATATTGAAGAAGTTAGACATGCATCGGGATATTCATTTCCTTCAGGTCACACTTCAACTGCATTTGCAACTGCAACCTCACTAAGTATAGAATATCCTAAATGGTATGTTATTGCACCCACCTTTGCATGGGCAACAGCTGTAGGTTATTCCAGAATGCATTTAGGAGTTCATTATCCCACTGATGTTTTGGCAGGTGCGCTTGTAGGTAGCGGAGCTGCATATCTAAGTTACAAAATGAACAAATGGGTAAATAAGAAAAGAGTTAAGAAATGAAAGACTTCTCTAATAATACAATATCCAACCTACTTAAAAATATAAATTCGTAATGAATACTACAGAAGACCATAGCACTCACCTTCATAAAAAGGAAGAAAACAGCAGTTCAGCTAATAAAAAATCGCGAAAAAAATCATCTTGCTGTACAATTGATGATGAGCAATTAGACGATCATTCTGGACACGATCACAGCCATGAACACGATGATTTAGACGGCAATAAATTCCTATTGTTTTTGCCAGCGATGATAACATTTGTATTATTAGGAATAGGTTTAGCAATAGATAATTTATTTCCTCAATCTTGGTTTACAGGATGGATACGAATTGCTTTATACGTTGCCGCTTACATTCCCGTTGGAATTCCTGTCCTAAGAGATGCTTATTCCAGTATTGTAAAAGGAGATGTCTTTTCTGAATTTTTCTTGATGAGTATTGCAACTGTTGGTGCATTTGGAATCGGTCAATATGCTGAAGGTGTGACTGTGATGTTGTTTTACGGTATTGGAGAATTGTTTCAAACATTGGCTGTGACAAAAGCCAAATCAAATATAAAATTACTTTTAGATCAGAGACCTGACGAAGCTACCGTGATAGAAGGGCAAAAGTCTATATCTAAAAAAGCATCAGAAATAAAAATAGGTGAGATTATCGAATTAAAAGTGGGAGAAAAATTAGCGCTTGATGGAATATTACTGTCAGATACTGCAACATTTAATACTGCAGCTTTAACTGGAGAAAGTAAACCAGATTCTAAGTCGAAGGGCGATTTTATACTAGCAGGAATGATTAATTTAAATTCCATAGCGCTTGTCGAAGTTACTACAGCATTTGAAGACAGCAAATTGTCTAAAATTCTAGAGATGGTGCAAGACGCAACTACAAAGAAAGCGCAAACAGAATTATTCATTAGAAAGTTTGCAAAAGTCTACACTCCTATAGTTGTCTATTTATCTATCGCAATTTGTCTTGTTCCAATTTTGATTGTAGATGATTATGTTTTTAAAGACTGGTTATATCGAGCATTAATTTTCTTAGTAATTTCTTGTCCTTGCGCATTAGTCATTTCTATTCCATTAGGTTATTTTGGAGGAATTGGTGCAGCAAGTAAAAACGGTATCTTATTTAAAGGTTCTACTTTTCTAGACATTATGGCAAGTATTCAAGTCGTAGTAATGGATAAAACAGGAACGCTAACAAAGGGTGTTTTTAAAGTACAAAAAGTAGTTTCAGTTGAAAATGATGAAGCAAATCTAGTGTGCTATACTGCAGCTATTGAGTCTAAGTCGACGCATCCTGTTGGTTCTGCCATAGTACAATATGCCAATTTAAGTTTTGAAGATGTTATTGTTAGTGAAGTAGTAGAAATTCCAGGATTAGGACTTAAAGGAAAAGTGGATGGAAACGATATCGCTGTCGGCAGTCCAAAACTGATGAAGAAATTAAATATTGCTTATGATGTAGTCTTAGATTCTATTCCATTTACTACAATTGTTGTAGCCATCAATCAGAAATATGCAGGGTATTTTATAATTGCTGACGAAATTAAAGAAGATGCTAAAGCTGCTATTCAAAGTTTACACAAAATAAAAATTAAAACAATTTTGTTGTCAGGGGACAATCAAGCTGTGGTGGATGCTGTCGCAAAAGAGTTGAATATTGATGAGGCACATGGAGGTTTATTACCGGAAAATAAAGTGCAAAAAGTCGAAGATTTACTGAAGCAAAAGTACAAAGTTGCTTTTGTAGGTGATGGAGTAAATGATGCACCAGTTATTGCACTTGCTGATGCTGGAATTGCTATGGGTGGCCTGGGAAGTGACGCTACAATTGAAACCGCAGATATAGTAATTCAAAACGATCAACCTACAAAGATTTTCACAGCCATTAACATTGGTCGAAAGACTAAACAAATAGTTTGGCAGAATATTACATTAGCTTTTGCAGTAAAACTGATTGTATTAGTTTTAGGTGCTGGTGGATTAGCAACTATGTGGGAAGCGGTTTTTGCTGATGTCGGCGTTGCGTTGTTGGCTATATTAAACGCGGTACGAATCCAAAGGATGAAATTCTAATTAATTAGAAGTTTTAACTTAAATTTCCATAAAATTAGGCTCTATTTTTATTAAATTCGTTTTTATTAAATTACATACATGAAAATTGCAATAGTTTGTTATCCAACCTTCGGAGGAAGTGGTGTTGTCGCTACAGAATTAGGTCTAGAGTTAGCTCGTAGAGGACATGAAATACATTTCATAACGTACAGTCAGCCAGTGAGGTTAGCGCTTTTAAGTCCCAATGTACATTATCACGAAGTGAATGTTCCTGAATATCCACTGTTTCATTACCAGCCTTATGAATTAGCTTTATCAAGTAAGCTAGTTGATATGGTGAAGTTGTATAAAATTGAAATACTTCACGTGCATTATGCGATTCCTCATGCTTACGCGGGATACATGGCTCAACAAATGCTAAAAGACGAAGGAATTAATCTTCCTATGGTAACAACGTTGCATGGTACCGATATTACATTAGTAGGTAATCATCCATTTTACAAACCTGCAGTTACGTTTAGCATCAATAAATCTGATTTTGTTACTTCGGTTTCCCAAAGTTTAAAAGACGATACGATTAAATTATTCAATATTAAAAATGAGATTGAGGTTATTCCAAACTTTATCGAAATAAATAAAAACACAAAAGATTCAGGCGAACCTTGTCAGCGCTCTGTAATGGCGAAAGAAGGCGAACGGATTATTACGCATATTAGTAACTTTCGAAAAGTAAAAAGAATTCCGGATGTTATTAAAATTTTCTATAACATTCAGAAAGAAATTCCTGCTAAGTTGATGATGGTAGGAGACGGACCTGAAAAAGAAAAGGCAGAAAAATTATGTGAAGAATTGGGAATTGAAGACAAAGTTATTTTCTTTGGAAACAGTAATGAAATTGATAAAATTTTATGTTTAACAGATTTGTTTTTGCTTCCATCAGAAACTGAAAGCTTCGGATTAGCAGCTCTTGAAGCGATGGCATGCAGTGTTCCAGTTATTTCTAGTAATTCAGGAGGATTGTCTGAGGTTAATTTTGAAGGTATTTCCGGATATTTAAGTGACGTTGGGAACATAGAAGAAATGGCACAAAATGCATTGCGAATTTTAAAAGACGATGACACTTTGAATAAATTTAAAGAAAATGCGCTGTCCGTTGCTAAACAATTTGACATTAAAAACATCTTACCTTTGTACGAATCGTTATATCAGAAAGCTATAAATAAGTACATCTAAATTTTAATAACGCTTAATTGTTCTTTGCTATTTTATTAAATAAATTCAAACGCACTTTAAGTAAACAAGAAAATAAATGAAAAATGTCATTCTATCATTATTTGCAATCTCGTTAGTATCTTGTAGTAGTGCTTCGATTAAAACTGTCGAAACAAATAAATTATACGAAGTTTTATCGCAAGAATCGTATGGAGGAGCAAGCATTCGATTTTTTGAAATACTATCTCTGCCAGAAGAAATTAAGATGCTTCAACAAGATGAGAACTTAAAAAATAAAATTAGTCCAACTGATATTCAAAAATCTAATTTTATTATATTAAATATGGGTGAGAAAACATCCGGTGGATATAGCATAGGAATTGACAATGTGGTAGAAACGGAGAAAAATATTGTTGTAACGGTAAAAGAAAATGTTCCCGCCGCGGGAAGTATGGTTACGCAGGCTTTGACAAATCCATTTTGTGTGGTTAAAATAAATTCAAAAAAGGAAATAATTATAAAGTAAAAAAAAATAGGCTGTTCATAGTGAACAGCCTATTTTTTCAATAAGATTCTAAATAATATTAGAATTGGTATCTAAGAGCTAAAGCTACATCAGAACCATAATTATTTTTATAGTATCCACCATTTCCACCAAATTCAGGTCTGAAATCTAAAGAGATCAATAAAGGAAAGTCGAAGTTATACTCAATACCGATATCTCCAGCAGCAAAAACAAAAACATCATTATTGTAAGTTCTTTTATCATAATAATCTCTGTTGTAGCTTCCTACACCACCACCAACACCTGCGTACCAGTTGAAACCACCATCAATATTCCAAACCCATTGGTATAAACCAGTTAATTTGATTGCAGTATCATCAAAATCATCATCATTATAATCTTTTCTGTTTCTCCAACCTAAATCTAATTCTAGTCTATTGTTTTTAGAAAGCTCTCTTTGATAAGAAATTTCAGTTCCAAATCCACCATTGCTACCAAAACGCAATCCTAAAGCGTTTTTAGAAATATCTTGTGCTTGTGCTGTAAACGCTAAACCCATTAGCATTATAGCGGATAAAATTATTTTTTTCATAAGTTTGTTTTTATTGGTACAAATGTATCTAATTAGAGTTCTTACCATTTATGTAATTCTCGCAAAAAGTTATATAATTACCACATTTATTTTTTCAATTTTCTTAGCGCTACTGCGTATCCGAGGTGTTTTATTTTGATTAATATACTGGGGTTTAATGATTTGTTAGCAATAAAATTTTGTGATTTATTCTGCACTATTGTTGCACAATTTCATTAAAACTTTTGTAATCTTCGAAAGAGAAATGAAATTTATAATAATTTATAAATTTCATGAGAAAAAATTGAATCATACAAATTAAGCCTTTATTTCATAAAACTTTGAATGCAAAAATTTTGAACTTTAAAGTAAAAGGTTACTTTTGTTTAAAACTATTTATAATGGCAGGTAATAGCTACGGAACACTATTTAGAATAACAACTTTTGGAGAATCTCACGGTGAAGCTTTAGGCGGAATCATAGATGGTTGTCCTCCAGGAATAACAATAGATTTAGAAGCAATTCAATTCGAGATGTCACGCAGAAAACCGGGTCAATCTGCAATTGTAACGCAGCGTAAAGAACCAGATGCTGTTCAGTTTCTTTCCGGAATTTTTGAAGGAAAAACTACAGGAACACCAATCGGTTTTATTATACCTAACACCAATCAAAAATCAGACGATTACTCGCATATAAAAGATAATTTCAGACCTAGTCATGCTGATTACGTTTACGAGCAAAAATATGGCGTACGTGATTACCGTGGAGGTGGACGTAGTTCTGCAAGAGAAACAGCAAGTAGAGTTGTTGCTGGCGCAGTTGCAAAGCAAATGTTACCTGAAATTAAGATTAATGCTTACGTTTCTTCGGTTGGTCCATTATTTCTAGAAAAACCATATCAAGATTTAGATTTTTCGAAAATTGAAGATAATCCAGTGCGTTGTCCAGATCCAGAGATGGCAATTGTAATGGAAGATTATATACGCGATATTAGAAAACAGGGTGATACCGTTGGTGGAACAGTAACTTGCGTTATTCAAAATGTACCAGTAGGATTAGGCGAACCGGTTTTTGATAAACTTCATGCGGAACTAGGAAAGGCAATGTTATCAATCAATGCTGTTAAAGGTTTTGAATACGGTAGCGGCTTTTGTGGAGCAAAAATGAAAGGTAGCGAACATAATGATTTGTATAACACTGACGGAACTACAAAAACTAATCTTTCAGGAGGAATACAAGGCGGAATAAGTAACGGAATGGATATATATTTTCGTGTTGCATTTAAGCCTGTTGCAACAATTATGCAAAAACAAGAATCGCTAGATAACAAAGGCAACATCACTGAGATGACTGGAAAAGGTCGTCACGATCCTTGTGTTGTTCCACGCGCTGTACCTATTGTTGAGGCAATGGCTGCTATTGTATTGGCTGATTTCCACTTGATTAATAAAACTTTGAAATGAAATTAGCTTTACATTGGAAAATATTGATTGGGATGATTCTCGGTCTGCTGTTTGGAATATTCATGAAGAATATCGGAATGGTGGGTGCCGTAACTGATTGGATAAAACCTTTTGGGACAATTTTTATTAACCTTTTAAAAATGATTGCCGTTCCACTAATTGTGGTTTCATTAATAACTGGACTTGCTGATTTAAAAGATATTTCTAAGCTTTCAAAATTAGGAGGAAGGACTGTTGCTCTTTACTTGTTTACTACCGTATTTGCAGTGTGCATAGGTTTAGTTTTAGCAAACGTAATTAAACCTGGAAGTTACATCAATGAAGTATCGAGAGATACTCTTTTATCAAGTTTTACTGGCGATGCTAATGCTAAAATTCAAATGGCTGAAACCGCTAAAAATCAAGGTCCTTTACAACCTTTGATAGATGTTGTTCCAGAGAATTTTTTCCAAGCGTTGACTGATAATGCAAGTATGTTGAAAGTAATTTTGTTTACTATTCTTTTAGGAATTGGAATTATATTAGTTGATGAAAAAAAATCGCAACCTGTAGTTGATTTTTTCAAAGGATTAAATGAAGTTATTTTAAAAATTATTGATATTATAATGCTTGCGGCTCCAATCGGAGTATTTGCATTAATGGCTTCGCTGATGGTAGAAATTCCAGATTTCACTACATTAGGAGCATTAGCGATTTATGGTATGACTGTATTATTAGGTTTACTAATATGATGCGACCCTTTGTTAAGACAACTTTTTCAAAAACTTAAGATAGTTTTTTTTTAGTTTTATTTTCCAGTTTCCTGGCTAAAATCGGAGATA